>JBIIJX010000014.1:0-24366 GCA_044233495.1 Candidatus Nanopelagicales bacterium | reverse complement strand
GGCCCGGGGCGACGGCACCCACCCCGATGTCCTTGTCTGTGCCTACCTTCCGGCAGGGGCATCCCTTCCGGCAGGGGCATCGGCGATGCAGCCCACAGGGGCATCAGCGATGCCATGGCCCGGTGTCGAACCAGGTCCGGTGCTGGACCTGCTCGCGATGTCCGGCACCCATACGAGGCCGGTGCTGCTCTCGGCAGTCGACGTGCCTGACGATCGCGTCGTGGTGATCGATCGCGCGGAGTGGGCGGCCGCTGATGCGATCAAGACCTCGGATGCGAACCCGGCGGTCTTCGGCATCACGCGCGGAGCCGTCGACGAACTTGACGAGGTCGCGCGCGCTCGAGGTGACGCGGCGATGAGTGAGCTTGCGGAGCTGCTGGCCGAGCGATGCCGGCGAATCCGCTCGAACGTGTACGAGGCGGCTGACGCAGGTGCGCCAGTGCGCCAGCGCCTCGAACTGCGAGCTGAGGCATTGGAGCTGGCGGTGCTCTCGGCGGTGAGTGTGATCACCGCACGCGCAGGCGCCGCCATGCAGCGAGGCTGCTCCGCCGAGCGACGGGTGAGAGAGGCGATGTTCCTGCAGGTCCAGGCGCAGACATCGGCGAGTCGATCTGCCTCGATCGAGCTGCTGCTGAGTCGGCTGAGGACGTCGTCACCGACGTACGACGACGCGCTTGGCCGGTGATGTGATGGTGCCGTACTCGTTCCCAGCCTCGATGGCGCACGAGTAGCGGCCCGGCTTAAGCCCGGTCACCGTCACGCGTCCGGACGTGATGTCGGCGGAGACGGAGCGCCCACCCGTGGCTGCGGTGCAGGTCAGGCGGTTCACGGTGAGCGTGGTGTCGTGGGCATCGGTCTCGGTCAGTCGGGCAACGACGGTGCCGCGACCGGGGGACGTGACCCGCAGCAGACGTCCCGGATCAGGCAGCGGCACGGGTACAGCGGCGGTTGGTGCCGAGACCGGTGAGTTGCCCTTGGGTGTGCCGTAGATGGCGGTCACCTGGTAGGTCGTGCCGTTGACGAGTCCGCTCACGGTGCAGTTCGGAGAGGTGCCGTTCGCGCGGGGTTCTGCGTAGCACACCCCCGTCAGGCCCGTGGCCGGGTCGAGCACGGTGGCAGCGAAGGTTCCACCCGCGCCGGCGCCCGGTGGGGCGGTGAACGTGACGATGAGGCGACCGGAGCGCGGAGCCACTGCGATGGAGGGTGCCTGGGTGGGCACTACGACCTCGCGTACGGGCACCGCGTTCTGGCTCGACAGGAAGCCGATCTCGGCGGCCACCCGCGTGTAGACGCCGGGGTACTTGCTCGCGCACTCCTCTCCCCAGCTGACGATGCCTACGAGGCGTGCGTCGGCTCCCTCTCCCGCCACCAGGGGGCCGCCGGAGTCACCCTGGCACGCGTCGATGACCAGGTCGTTGCCCGTGACGCCTGCAGCGCAGAGCATGATGCGCGCATCGGCCTCGCGGGAGTTGAACCCGGTGAAGGAGACGCCGCTGTAGGTGAACCCCTCATTCCCACCGCAGACCCCGTCCGGGAACACGACCATGCGGCCCACGCGAAAGATGTCCGGGTAGGAGTTCCCGTTCGTCGACGTATTGCCCCACCCTGCAGCACGCACGGGCGCCCCCGGCGCGGTCAGCGTCACCGCCTCGTCCGTCGTTACGGGTGCCAGGGTCGCTACGTCACTGGCAGGGATTGCGAGAGTGAGAACGGCGATGTCGTTTCCGGACGTGCGCTGGACGTAGTCCGGATTAGGGGTGACGCGAGCGACACGGAAGATCCGCAGGCCGGGATCCTTCAGGCGCGGTCCGATACCGACGGCGATCATGTCGGGCGTGCGCTGCTCGCCGGATTCCTGGTCGAAGATGCAGTGCGCGGCCGTGACGACGGTGGTGGCCGTGGTCAGGACGCCCGCGCAGAACTGCGCCTGGAAGGCGCCGTCGCTGTCGAGTTCGTTCGTCTCGAGTAGCGAGACCAGCCATGGGAACTCCGCGGGCAGCCCCTGGTCCCCGTTGACGATGCGGGGGGCTGCACGGGGTGCGGCGCCCACGACGGGGGCGGCGGTGAGGCCGAGGGCAAGCACGACGAATGACGTGATGACGGCCCGCGCTGTGCGTGACCGTCGCCTCGAGTGCGTACCCACGAGACCACGGTACGTGGCAGCCCGGCGCGATACTCGCTGGAAGGGCGATGTGGCTCATTCCTGCCAAGGTAGGGCTCTGGACCGAGGAGGCACCATGCCCACTGCAGTCATCACCGGAGCCACGGCAGGACTCGGGCTCGGCTACGCACAGGCCCTCGCCGGCAAGGGCTTCGACCTTGTCCTCGTCGCCCGCGACGAGGACCGGCTCCGCGGAGTGGGTGCCGACCTCAGCAGCCGATTTGGCGTCGGAGTCGAAGTGCTGCCCGCGGATCTGGCGGAACGTGCGGACGTCGACAGGGTGGCGGCGCGGCTCATCGACTCCGATCGACCGATTCATGCCCTGGTCAACAACGCGGGCTTCGGCCTGCGCCGCTCCTTCATCGACACCGACGTCGACGATGAGCAGCGCATGGTCGACGTCATGATCACGGCCGTCATGCGACTGACGCACGCCGTTCTGCCGGTGATGATCGAGCGCGATACGGGCATGGTCATCAACGTCAGCAGCATGGCCGGCTGGTTCCCGGGTGGCACCTACTCGGCGGTGAAGTCCTGGGTCACGACGTTCAGCGAGAGCCTCAGCGTGGGACTCACCGGGACACGAGTCCGCGTCATCGCCGTATGCCCGGGATTCATCCGCACCGAGTTCCACGAGCGGGCCGGCATGGACATGAGCCGGACGCCTGACTGGATGTGGCTCGACGTCGCGGCCGTTGTCGACCGCTCCTTCCGGGATCTGGCGCTCGGACGTCCGGTGAGCGTCGCGGGCTACCACTACCCGGTGTTCGCCCGACTGCTCCTCCACGGACCACGAACCCTGTCGCGGCGCTTCGCCGGAGCACGCACGCGCCTGAGCCGGAGGTCGGACTGATCGTCAGCCCGATGACTCCCAGTGGTGGACCTCCTCGAGCTCGAGGAGGTCCCAGCCCCGAAGGCGTGCCTGGATGGATGCCTCCGAGTCGGCGTCGCACACCACGGTGACGCGGGCGTCGGGCCACGTGTCGGAGACGGCGGGAAGATCCGGGTCGAGGAGCACGTACTCCTGCGTGCGTCGATGCTGTGCACTCTGCGACCTCGCCACCGCGGGCAGGGTGAGAGCCGCAGACCCGGTCGCGACGATCACCAGGGGCGGGAGGGGAGAGACGAGGTTGATCGCTGCGCAGGTGCGGGTTGCCGCGTCACCGTCACCGGGAATGGGCTTGATGACGACGGATTCGGGATGGCGGCGGAGGAAGGCATCCTGAAGGTTGGCGTGGCGCGGATCGTCGTCGACGAGCAGCAAGATCGTCACGCCCTCACGGTAGACCTGTCCCAAGTCGGTAGGCTCCAACCATGGCGAGTGAGGCGTGGACGCGACTTCGTGACGAGATCATTCAGAAGGCTGTCGTGCGAGGCAAGGTCATCCTGTCCAGTGGTCGGGAGGCCGACTACTACGTCGACCTGCGTCGGGTGACGCTCGATGCCGTGGCCGCTCCCCTGGTGGGCCGGGTCATGCGCGAGCTCGTGGAGGAGTGGGAGTACGAGGCCGTCGGTGGACTCACGCTCGGTGCGGATCCAGTGGCTACGGCGATGCTGCACAGTGCCGCGGCCGACCTGCAGTCCCTCGATGCCTTCGTGGTGCGCAAGAGCGAGAAGCAGCATGGTCTCCAGCGACGCATCGAGGGCCCGGATGTCGCGGGACGACGCGTGGTCGCGGTCGAGGACACCTCGACGACTGGCGGGTCCGTCCTCACGGCGGTCGATGCACTCCAGGAGGCCGGAGCTGAGATCGTGGGCGTGGCCGTCATCGTCGATCGCGGAGCCGGCCCGGCGATCGTCGAGCGTGGGCTGCCCTACAAGGCGGCATATTCCCTCGCAGATCTCGGCCTCGAGTAGCGGACAAGACTCCCGCCGATCTCGGCCCGGCGCAGCGGCGTCTACGCCCGGGGCAACCCGGGCGACCTAGGCTGGACCGAGGACGGCACCGGTGGCGGAAGGCGTGGGAACGATGATGAACACCGTGGTTGCTCTGGGGCCCGAGTGGCTGGCACCGGAGAATCTCATCGGGGCTTTCGGTGCGTTCGCCGTGCTGGGCGTGTGCGCGATCGTGTTCATCGAGACCGGCCTGCTGGTCGGCTTCTTCCTGCCTGGTGACTCACTGCTGTTCACCGCCGGCCTGCTGGTCGCCACGGACGTCATCCAGACGCCCATCTGGATCGTGGCCCCGCTCATCGCCCTGTCGGCATTCATCGGCGACCAAGTGGGCTACCAGATCGGGCGGGCGTCTGGCCCGAAGATCTTCAACCGTCCGAACTCGCGCCTGTTCCGTCAGGAGTACGTCGACAAGACCTCGGAGTACTTCGAGCGGTTTGGCGGGCGCACGATCATCATCGCGAGGTTCGTGCCCATCGTGCGCACGTTCGCGCCCGTGGTCGCCGGCGTGGGTCACATGCGCTACCGCACGTTCGTCACGTACAACATCATCGGCGCCCTCCTGTGGGGAGTCGGCGTGACCCTGCTCGGGTACTGGCTGGGGCAGTTCGCCTTTGTGCAGAAGTACCTCGAGCCGATCCTCATCGCCATCGTGCTGTTCTCGGTGATCCCGGTCGCTGTGGAGCTGCTGCGTGCGAGAAGGAACAGTCGGGGGCCTCGTGCCGCCGGCAACGAGGACGCGGGAGGCGAGGACGTGGTCGGGGAGACTCCGGATCTCGCGGGCGAGCAGCCGCGCTAGGTGGTCGGATCGAGCGCCGGTCTCGGCGACGCGGTGGAGTCGGCGGACGGCGAGGTCGGCGTCGGACCCTGGTCCGGGCCACCCTCCGACGATCCGCGCCACGACCCGGAGCTGCTGGCGCAGGGTGACCGGCGCAACGTCGTCGACCGCTACCGCTACTGGCGGCTCGATGCGATCGTCGCGGACCTCGACGAGAAGCGGCATCCCTTCCATGTCGCGATCGAGAACCTCGCGCACGACTTCAACATCGGCTCCGTCGTCCGCACGGCGAATGCCTTCCTCGCGAAGGAGGTGCACATCGTCGGTCGCAAGCGGTGGAACCGGCGGGGCGCCATGGTGACCGACCGCTACCAGCACGTGAGGCACCATGACGACGCCGCTGCACTCGCGGTCTGGGCCCACGAGCACGGCCTCGAGCTGATCGCGGTCGACAACCTGCCCGGCTCCGAGCCGCTCGAGACAGCCGACCTGCCCGAGGCCTGCGTCCTGCTGTTCGGGCAGGAGGGGGCCGGACTCAGCGAGCAGGCCCGTGGTGCCGTCGACCGCGTGCTCCACATAGCCCAGTACGGATCCACCCGGTCGATCAACGTGGGCGCCGCCGCCGCCGTGGCCATGCATGCCTGGATCCGTCAGCACCGGTTCGGGCAGTTTCCCGACCCCTCGTGACATCGGCAGGGGGCCTCTGGAAGGATGACACCGTTTACATTCCGAGCGCACACCCACTGATCCAGGAGTGACACGATGCCCATCGCATCCCCCGAGGTCTACGCCGAGATGCTCGATCGAGCCAAGGCGGGCCAGTTCGCCTACCCGGCGATCAACTGCACCTCCTCCCAGACGATCGTCGCCGCGCTGCGGGGCTTCGCCGAGGCCGAGAGCGACGGGATCATCCAGTTCTCCTTCGGCGGCGCGGAGTTCGCGTCCGGCCAGACCGTCAAGTCGATGGTCGCCGGCGCCGAGGCCCTCGCCGAGTTCGCCCACTCCATCGCGCGCTCCTACGGGGTGAACGTCGCCCTCCACACCGACCACTGCGCCAAGGAGAAGCTCGCCGGCTATGTCGAACCGCTGCTGAAGATCTCCCAGGAGCGTGTCGCTGCCGGCCGAGAGCCGCTGTTCCAGTCGCACATGTGGGACGGCTCGGCCGTGCCGCTGGGCGAGAACCTCGAGATCGCCCAGCGGCTTCTCGACGAGTCCGTCAAGGCGCGCACGGTCCTCGAGATCGAGATCGGCGTCGTCGGCGGCGAGGAGGACGGTGTCGAGGCCAAGCACGACGCCAAGCTCTTCTCGACGGTCGAGGACGGCCTGGCCACGGCGGAGGCACTCGGCCTCGGGGAGCGCGGCCGCTACCTGGTGGCGGCGACCTTCGGCAACGTCCACGGCGTATACAAGCCCGGCAACGTCGTGCTCACCCCCAAGGTGCTCGATGACATCCAGACGGCGGTCGGCGCGAAGTACGGCAAGGACAAGCCCTTCGACCTCGTGTTCCACGGTGGCTCCGGCTCGCTGCTCAGCGAGATCCGCGAGGCGCTCGACTACGGCGTCGTCAAGATGAACATCGACACCGACACCCAGTACGCGTTCACGCGCCCGATCGTCGGCCACATGTTCACCAACTATGACGGCGTCCTGAAGGTCGACGGCGAGGTCGGCAACAAGAAGGCCTACGACCCGCGTGCCTACGGCAAGCTCGCAGAGGAGGGGATGGCCGCCCGCATCGTCGAGGCGTGCAACGACCTCCGGTCGGCCGGCACCCGGCTGACGTAGCCCGCGCCGAGGCTCCTCGAGCGATCCCGGCTTAGTCCGATCAGGTGGACTAAGCCGGGTAGGGTGGGCCCATGACCACCGTGAACGTCCATGAGGCCAAGACCCACCTGTCGCGGCTCCTCGAACGCGTCGAGGCCGGTGAGGAGATCGTGATCGCGCGAGCGGGCACCCCCGTCGCGAGGCTGTCGGCCATCGCTCCTCCCCAGCCACGGCCACGGCTGGGGTTCATGGCGGGACAGTTCGAGGTGCCGGATGACTTCGACACCATGGCCCGGGAGGAGATCGACGCGCTCTTCCACGGTCCGGGATCGGACGAGAGTCCGTGACCTTCCTGGTCGACACGCATCTGCTGCTCTGGATGGCGGCCCAGCCGGAGCGCCTGTCGGACCAGGCACGGGTGATCCTCAATGACGAGGAGCTGGACACCCGCTTCAGTGTCGCGAGCCTGTGGGAGGTGGCCATCAAGGCGAGCCTGGGGCGACCTCAGTTCGTCATCGATGCGCGCGCGCTTCGCCGCGGACTCCTGGAGTCGGGGTACTCCGAGCTGCCCATCGACGTCTCGCACGTGGTTGCCGTCGCGGACCTGCCTCCCATTCATCGGGATCCCTTCGATCGCCTGCTGCTCGCTCAGGCACGCACGGAGGGTCTCACCCTGCTCACGGTGGATGCTGCGCTGCCGCCGTACGGCGACTACGTGCGCGACGTGGCAGGCTGACGGCATGACCATCGGCAAGGACCTCCTCGACGGCCCCCCTCCGACCCTCCTCCCGGATGACCCGGCCGCGACGCAACTGGCGGCCGGTGTGGATCCCGACTCCGTGGTGCGTGAGCACCCCACGAGCTCGCTCGCATGGGCAGTGCTGAGCGATCAGGCCTGGGCCGAGGGCAACGTGGTGGAGTCGTACGCGTTCGCCCGTGTCGGCTACCACCGCGGCCTGGACTCGCTGCGTCGCAACGGCTGGAAGGGCCACGGCCCCGTGCCGTGGAGCCATGAGCCGAACCAGGGCTTCCTGCGCTGCCTGCGCTCACTGGCCCGTGCAGCGGGGGCGATAGGTGAGCACGGCGAGGTTGATCGCATCGCCGTCTTCATCGACGACTGCGATCCGTCTGTGCCCCGCGACTGATGCGGGCGACGGTCGTCGGCGGCGGGATCAGCGGCGCTGCCTGCGCGAATGCACTGGTGGCTGCTGGTGTCGAGGTGACGCTTCGCGATCGCGGACGCAGGCTCGGCGGTCGCATGGCCTCGCGCATTCTGCGCGACACCGGCACAGCGCACGATGGTCGGCCCGTCGACATCGGCGCCTCCTACTTCACCGCCCGCGAGCCGGCGTTCATCGCGCAGGTGGAGGAGTGGGTGGCCGCCGGCGTGGTCCGGCCGTGGACGGACTCCTTCCACGTCGCGACCCCCGAGGGGATCTCCGGCGTGCGATCGGGGCCGATGCGCTACGCCGCGCCGCGCGGGCTGCGCTCCGTCGTCGAGGCCATGGTCGATCCCCGTGTCGAGGTGCGCTCGGAGGATGACGTCGCCGAACTCCCGACCGATCAACCGGTGGCTCTCTGCATGCCACTGCCCCAGGCGCGTCGCCTTTACCCGGCACTTCCTGAGTCGTCCGTCACGTGGGAGCCGGTCATCGCCGTGACGTGCGTCTTCGACGATCGCACCTGGGTCGACATCGACGGGGTGTTCGTCAACGACGATCCGGTGCTGACGTGGATCGCCGACGACGGTCGCCGCCGCGGCGACGACGCACCGGTGCTCGTGGCCCATGTGCACCCGGTGCTGTCAGCAGGGCACCTTCAGGACCCTGCTGCGGTGGTGCCGCAGGCCGTGGCCGCGGTGCGGAGGGTGCTGGACATCGCCGACTACCCCACGTGGGTCGACGCCCATCGCTGGACCTTCGCCAAGCCCCTCGAGGGGCACGCCGATCCCTTCTGGCTCAGCGCCGACGGCCAGGTGGGGGTCGCGGGAGACCTGTGGTCCGGGGGTCCGAGGGTCGAAGCGGCCTGGCTCTCCGGCCACGCACTCGGCACCGTCCTCGGCGAGCGCGCGGTCGGAGCACCTCTGGCGGAGCGGTAGGCTGACCCCCCGTGCCCGCAATCGTTCTCGTCGGTGCCCAGTGGGGTGACGAAGGCAAGGGAAAGGCGACCGACCTGCTCGGTGGTCGCGTCGACTACGTCGTCCGCTACCAGGGCGGCAACAACGCAGGTCACACCGTCGTCATCGGTGATCGCAAGTTCGCCCTCCACCTGCTGCCCAGCGGCATCCTGACTCCGTCCGTCGTCCCCGTGATCGGCAACGGTGTCGTCATCGATCCGGGAGTGCTGCTGCAGGAGATGCGAGGTCTGAACGACCAGGGCATCGACACCTCCAAGCTGGTGATCAGTGCGGGCGCGCACCTCATCACGCCGTACCACGTCACACTCGACAAGGTGACGGAGCGCTTCCTCGGCAAGGCCAAGATCGGCACGACCGGTCGCGGCATCGGTCCGACCTACAGCGACAAGATCGCCCGCCTCGGCATCCGTGTGCAGGATCTCTTCGACCCGTCGATCCTCCGACAGAAGGTCGAGGGTGCCCTCGCGCACAAGAACCAGGTGCTCGTCAAGGTCTACAACCGTCGGGGGATCGACGTCGACGCGACGGTCGAGCAGCTGCTGGAGTTCGCAGACGTGCTCCGCCCCTACGTTGCCGACACCGCACTCCTGCTGAACAACGCGCTCGACGACGGCAAGGTGGTGTTGCTCGAGGGTGGCCAGGGCACCCTGCTCGACGTCGACCACGGCACCTACCCCTTCGTCACCTCGAGCAACCCGACGGCGGGTGGGGCGTGCACCGGTAGCGGCATCGGCCCGACCCGCATCACGAGCGTCGTCGGGATCCTCAAGGCCTACACCACCCGAGTCGGCTCCGGGCCGTTCCCGACGGAGCTGTTCGACGACGACGGCGAGCGTCTGCGCCGCATCGGTGGCGAGGTAGGAGTCACGACCGGTCGCCCGCGGCGCTGCGGCTGGTTCGACGCACCGATCGCGCGCTACGCGAGTCGGGTCAACGGCCTCACCGACATCTTCCTGACCAAGCTCGACGTTCTCACCGGATGGGAGCGCATCCCGGTCTGCGTCGCTTACGAGATCGACGGAGTCCGTTCCGACGAGATCCCGATGACCCAGACGGACTTCCACCACGCCAAGCCGGTCTACGAGTACCTGCCCGGCTGGTCGGAGGACATCTCCGGGGCACGCGACGTGTCGGACCTTCCCGCCAACGCACGGTCCTACGTACAGTTCCTCGAGGACGTGTCCGGCACGCGCATCAGCGCCATCGGGGTAGGCCAGGACCGTGACGCCACGATCGCAATCCACGACCTCGTTCATTGACCGCATCACATCTGCCGACGTCTTCTGACTGCTAGCGTCGAAGCATGGTGACTTGGCCGATCGACCCTTCGACGGTGCTGACCCGGGGTGAGATCGAGTTGCGCCTCGCCACACCGGGTGACGCCTTGGAGCTCTTCGAGGCCCTCGACCACGACGACTGCTGGACGCACGTGCGGGGTCGTCCAGAGTCGGAGGACGACGTCGTCCAGGTCGTCATCGACGCGACCCGCATGGGTCGATGGATGTGGGTGGTCAGGAAAGGTGGCTCGGTGGTCGGCACGACGTCGTACATGGACGTGGTACCGGCAGACGAGCGCCTGGAGATCGGCTTCACCGTCTACCGGCCCGACGTTTGGGCGACCGACGTCAACCCGGTATGCAAACTCCTGCTGATGGAGTGGGCCTTCGACCACGGCTTCGGGCGGGTCCAGCTCAAGACCGACATCCGCAACGAGCGCAGCCAGGCGGCCATCGCCCGCCTGGGTGCCGTGCGCGAGGGCGTACTGCGCAGGTATCAGCGCCGGCAGGACACCACCATGCGCGACAGTGTCATGTTCTCCGTCATCGCCGACGAGTGGCCGCGGGTGCAGCAGGGATTGCTCGAGCGGTTGGGTGCTGTTTCCCCGAATTGAGCGGTGGGCCGGGCCTAGAGTGAGGGTCTGGCACTCACGAGGAGTATTCATGACCATCACCCCCGATCCTGCGCGCGGCGCCGAGGTCTTCGCCGATGACCGCTCCTATGTGTTCCACTCGTGGAGCGCGCAGAAGGCGCTGAAGCCGATGTGCATCGCGGGCGCGGAAGGCTCGTACGTCTGGGACTTCGACGGCAACCGCTACCTGGACTTCTCGTCCCAGCTGGTCAACGTGAACATCGGTCACAGCCACCCCAAGGTCGTGGCGGCGATCCAGGAGCAGGCGGCGAAGCTGGCGACGATCGCGCCCCAGCATGCGAATGAGGCGCGCAACCAGGCTGCCAAGCGCATCGTCGAGCTCGCCGGGCCGAACATGGCGAAGGTGTTCTTCACCAACGGTGGTGCCGATGCAGTGGAGAATGCCATTCGGATGGCCCGCCTCCACACCCACAAGCACAAGGTGCTCTCGGCCTATCGCTCCTACCACGGCAACACGGGGGCGGCGATCGTCTCGACCGGTGATCCGCGCCGTTGGCCCAATGAGTACGCAGCACAGCACGTGCACTTCTTCGGCCCCTACCCGTACCGGTCCGAGTTCTGGTCGACGTCACCGGAGCAGGAGACTGAGCGGGCGCTGCAGCACCTCGAGCATGTGATCCAGTTCGAGGGGCCGAGCACGATCGGCGCGATCATCCTCGAGTCAGTCATCGGCACGGCCGGAGTGATTGTCCCGCCGCCCGGCTACCTCGAGGGCCTGCGCGCCCTGTGCGACAAGTACGGCATCGTCTGGATCGCCGACGAGGTCATGGCCGGCTTCGGCCGCACGGGCGAGTGGTTCGCCTTCCAGAACTGGGGTGCGCAGCCCGATCTCATTGTCTTCGCGAAGGGCTCGAACTCCGGCTATGTACCGGTCGGCGGCGTGGTGATCTCGGCGGAGATCGCAGCGACGTTCGACGAGCGGGTCTTCCCCGGCGGTCTGACCTATTCGGGCCATCCGCTCGCTGCCGCCTCGATCGTTGCGTCCATTGATGCGATGAAGGATGAGGGCGTCGTCAAGAATGCGAGGTCCATCGGTGAGAACGTGCTCGGTCCCGGGCTGCGTGCCCTCGCCGAGAAGCACCCCATCATCGGCGACGTACGCGGACTGGGCGTGTTCTGGGCCCTCGATCTCGTGACCGACCGCGCGACGAAGGAGCCGCTGGCACCGTACGGGGGCACGTCGGAGGCGATGACCGCCCTGGTGGGTGCATGCAAGAGCCGCGGGCTGCTGCCGTTCACCAACTACAACCGGATGCACGTGGTGCCACCGTGCACGATCACCGAGGAGGAGGCACGCGCCGGTCTGGCGATTCTCGACGAGGTCTACTCGGAGATGGGCAGGTTCTACGTCGGCTAGACCCTGCTTCACGTCGAGTAGGTGCACGACAGAGCACCCAGGAAGAGGGCCCGTGGAACGAGTTCTGCGCATGGTCGCGACCGCAGTGATGCTGGGTTCTGGAGCGGTGGGCGCAGCCGTCGTGGCAGCAGCTCCGGCGCAAGCCGCCGACCTTGGCACCTTCACGTGGAACGGCACATCGTTCACCTCGGTCGCCGTCACCGGTGAGGTCAATGACACCTTCACTCTGGTCAACACCGGAGTCGCAACCGGCTCGCTTCAGAACGACACAGGAGCAGCACGGCAAGGGTCCACTGACTGCACCGTCGTGGGCGGCTCTCCCTCGTGCAACTCACCAGGGGGATCGACGACCGTGTTCACCGTCACCCAGACGGGACGACTGGGAGTGCACGGAATGGTGTCGCTGCTCGGCTACATCACCATCACGTCAGCCTCGTCCGCTTCCGCACCCGGCGCCATCATCCAGCAGTTCGTCAGGCCCGCATCGGGCAGCTGCGACGCGGCTCAGCCCCCGGGCCTGGACTGGGCCGGTGTCGCGGCGGGCGGCTGGGGCGAGAGCTGGGCGCAGTGGGCCAATGGCGGTCGGGGTGACAGGGTCTGCACGCGCATGCTGGAGTACGCGAACGGCTGGCGCATCGCCTCCTGACTGCTACTCGGCCGCGGGAGCGCTCGGATGGACCTCACTAGGCTTGGGGCGTGAAGGTCCTTGTCATCGGGTCCGGTGCACGGGAGCACGCCATCATCTCGTCTCTGCTGTCCGACGACTCCGTGTCGTCGGTCGTGGCCGCTCCGGGCAACGCCGGCATCGCCGGCATCGTCGAGACGGTCCCGGTGGATGTCACGGACGCGGAGGCCATCGGAGCCCTCGCGGCCGCTCGTGCCGTCGACCTCGTGGTCATCGGACCCGAGGTGCCCCTGGTGGCAGGTGCTGCCGATGCGGTTCGCTCGCGTGGGATCGCGTGCTTCGGCCCCTCGGCCGCTGCCGCTCAGCTTGAGGGCAGCAAGGCGTTTGCCAAGCAGGTGATGGCCGAGGCCGGAGTTCCGACTGCAATGGCACGCGTGTGCACGACGGTCGACCAGGCCGCCGCTGCACTCGACCAGTTTGGCGCCCCCCACGTCGTCAAGGACGACGGCCTGGCAGCGGGCAAGGGGGTCGTCGTGACCTCCTCGCGCGACGAGGCCCTCACCCACGCTGCCGAGTGCCTCGCAAAGGGGCCAGGTGCCCAGGTCGTCATCGAGGAGTACCTCGACGGGCCCGAGGTCTCGCTGTTCGCGATCACGGACGGCACGGCGGTGCTGCCGCTGCAGCCGGCCCAGGACTTCAAGCGGGTGGGCGAGGAAGACTCCGGTCCGAACACCGGCGGCATGGGCGCCTACTCGCCGCTGCCGTGGGCGCCGGCCGACCTCGTCGCGGACGTCACGGCGCGGGTGCTGCAACCCGTCGTTGACGCCATGTCGCGACGCGGCACGCCGTTCAGCGGACTGCTGTATGCCGGCCTCGCCATGACCTCGCGTGGAGTGCGAGTGGTCGAGTTCAACGCGCGCTTCGGCGACCCGGAGACCCAGGTCGTGCTCGCGAACCTCCGATCACCGCTGGGTGCGGTGCTCCTCGCTGCTGCCGAGGGCCGGCTCGACGAGTTCGGACCCCTGCAGTGGTCGCCCGGCTTCGCCGTCACCGTCGTCATCGCGGCCTCGGGATATCCGGCTGCACCGCGCACGGGCGACGTCATCTCCGGCCTCGAGGAGGCGGCGGACCTCGTCGGTGTCGATGTCTTCCATGCCGGCACGACCGTGACCGATGACGGCATCGCATCCTCGGGGGGACGCGTGCTGTCGGTGACCGCCCACGGGGAGTCACTGGCACAAGCACGCGAGCGGGCCTACGCCGCCGTCGACCTCATCCGCCTCGAGGGCTCGCACCACCGCCGAGACATCGCCGAGGCGGCGGCAGGCTGATCCGGAAGGACTCCCGAAGCCACTGGGCGGCCGATAGATTGCGGCTCGGTCGATGGTCAATCTCGGGAGGTTCCATGAGCCGCAGGATCCGCACCCTGGTCGCAGTTGTCAGTCTGGCGCTGATGGGCACCGCCCTCACCGTCCCTGCAGCGGCTGCACCGAAGCCCGGCGCCTCATGTCCGCGAGCAGGCAACACCATGAACATCGCAGGCATGGAACTGCGGTGCAAGAAGCGCAGCGGCAAACTGGTGTGGGTCAACATCGCCCGCCCGGGAGGATCCTCCGGGTCGCAGGGCTCCGGTGGCTCTGGGTCCGGCAGTTCCGGCTCGGCCAGCAACAGTGTCACGTCCAGCGCGGGCATTCCCAAGGTGATGCAGAACTGGGGACTCGCCGTGGCGCCCTACGACGCTGCCACGGGCAAGGCCGGCGTGATGCAGATCCGTGGCGTTCGCCCGCCGACGTTCAGCAACCCGTCCGACGCAGCGCTCTACCAGCACCTGGTGGGCCTGTACGGGGCTGAGTCCCGTGGCCGTCCTGATCCCCAGATGGTCTTCGTCGCCCCGCTCGGCACGCCCGTGATCTCAGTAGTTGACGGCACCGTGTGCGATCTGCCGGTGCTGTACAGCAACGACTACAGCGTGCGCGTCGCGCCGACGGGAACTTCATGCTCGGGCAGCGCAGCTGCGTACCTCTTCGAGCACGAGCACGTCATCAATCCGACCGTCAGGGTGGGCGACAAGGTCACGGCAGGCCAGCAGCTCGGTGTCGTCAGTGACTACAACCAGAACTGGAAGGGCGTCGGGCTTGGTCTCGTAGACATTGGCGTCTTCTTCTCCAAGACGGGTGGCACTGAGCCGTGGCACGCCTGCCCGGCGCTGTTCCTGGCTCCCGGGGTCAAGGACTCCCTGCTCTCCACGCTGACCTCGATCCAGAACGCATGGATGACCGAGAGGGGCGACCAGAGCCTGTACAACCTCGCTGCCCAGAATCCTGTCGGTTGCGCTACGGCTTCTGACCTCGCCGGCTGATCCTCCGGCACCCCTCATCCACCGCGATATCCCGCTTGCGGTGGTCGTGAAAGACTGTCGTCCGTGACCTCCGCGATCCCCAACGTCCTCGCCGGCCGCTACGCCTCCCCGGCCATGGTCGGAATCTGGTCACCTGAGGCGAAGATCGTTCTCGAGCGCCGGCTCTGGCTCACGGTCGCGGCCGCTCAGGCCGAGATGGGCCTCGACATCCCCATGGCGGCGCTCGACGACTACCTGCGCGTGATCGAGCAGGTCGATCTCGACTCCATCGCCGCACGTGAGCGCATCACCAAGCACGACGTGAAGGCGCGCATCGAGGAGTTCAACGCCCTTGCCGGGCACGAGTACGTGCACATCGGCATGACGTCCCGCGACCTCACCGAGAACGTCGAGCAGCTGCAGATCCGCGACTCGCTTTTCCTCGTGCGTGACCGCTGCGTCGCTGCCCTCGACCGCCTCGCCGGCCTTGCCGTCGCCTACTCCGACACCGCCCTCACCGGACGCTCACACAACGTCGCTGCCCAGACGACGACGCTGGGAAAGCGATTCGCGTCGGCAGCCGACGAGCTGCTCATCGCCTTCGCGCGCATCGAGGAGCTGATCGAGCGCTACCCGCTGCGCGGCATCAAGGGCCCTGTCGGCACCGCGCAGGACATGCTCGACCTGATGGGCAGTGAGGGTCGCCTCGCGCAGCTGGAGTCCGCCGTCGCCGGCCACCTGGGCTTCTCCCAGGTGCTCGACAGTGTCGGGCAGGTGTATCCGCGGTCGCTCGACCTCGACGTCGTCTCGGCACTGATGCAGGTGGCAGCCGGCCCTTCGAGTCTGGCGACGACCATCCGGCTGATGGCCGGGCACGACCTCGTGACGGAGGGCTTCCGGCCCGGACAGGTCGGCTCCTCCGCGATGCCGCACAAGATGAACACCCGATCGTGCGAGCGTGTCAACGGCTTCGCCGTCCTGCTGCGCGGATACCTCACCATGACCGCCGACCTCGCCGGCTCGCAATGGAACGAGGGCGACGTCTTCTGCTCCGTGGTGCGACGCGTGGCGCTGCCTGACTCCTTCTTCGCGATCGACGGGATGTTCGAGACCTTCCTGACGGTGCTCGACGACTTCGGCGCCTTCCCCGCCGTCATCGACCGCGAGCTCGATCGCTACCTGCCGTTCCTGTCCACCACGAAGGTGCTCATGGCGGCAGTGCGCAAAGGCGTCGGGCGCGAGACCGCGCACGAGGCGATCAAGTCCCATGCCGTCGCGGTGGCGCTCGAGATGCGCGAGCAGGGACTCGTCGAGAACGACCTCATGGCACGCCTGGCTGCCGACGAGCGACTCCAACTCACCCGCGCCGAACTCGATGCGCTGCTCGCCGAGCCCCTGACCTTTACCGGCGCTGCGGCCAGTCAGGTGCGCGCCGTTGCCGATCGCGTTCAGGCTGTCGTGGAGCGCCACCCCGATGCTGCGTCCTACGCCCCCGGAGACATCCTGTGAGCGACGCGAGCAACGACTACGGCCTGCCGCCGGAGTACGAGCACGTCTACTCGGGAAAGGTCCGCGATCTGTATCGCACTCCCGACGGCAAGCTCCTCTTTGTCGCCAGTGATCGCATCTCCGCGTACGACTGGGTGCTTCCGTCGCTGATTCCCGACAAGGGGAGGATCCTCACCGCCCTGTCGCAGTGGTGGTTCCGCCAGCTCGAGGGCGTGGTGCCGAATCATGTGGCATCCGGGAAGATCCCGAAGGCCGTCGCGGGTCGGGCGATGGTGTGCGAGCGGCTCGACATGCTCCCGGTGGAGTGCGTCGTGCGCGGGTATCTCGCTGGTTCCGGATGGACGGACTACCAGGCCACTCGGCGTATCTGCGGCAACGGCCTGCCCCCGGGCCTCAAGGACGGCTCTGAGCTGCCGAAGCCGCTGTTCACCCCGGCGACCAAGGCCGCGATCGGCGACCACGACGAGAACATCACCTACGACGAGGTGATCGTGCTGATCGGGCAGGAGGAGGCGCAGGAGCTCAAGCGGATGTCACTCGACATCTACCTGCGAGCGTTGGAGACCTCCCGCGACCGCGGGCTCATCCTCGCCGACACCAAGTTCGAGTTCGGCATCGCGAAGTCCGGCAAGAACGCCGGCCGCATCGTCCTCGCCGACGAGGTCCTCACCCCTGACTCCTCGCGCTACTGGGAGGCGTCGACCTGGGAGCCCGGCGGCCCGCAGCCGTCGTTCGACAAGCAGTTCGTGCGCGACTGGCTGACGTCGCCGGCCTCGGGCTGGCGCAAGGACTCCGGCGACCCTCCTCCCGTGCTGCCTGACGAGATCATCGAGCGTACGCGCGCGAAGTACGTGGAGGCGTACGAGCGCCTCACCGGGGAGACCTTCGCGTGACGACCTGGCTCGTGACCGGCGGCGCCGGCTACATCGGGGCGCACGTCGTGCAGGCCCTGATGGCCAGCGGTCGCGAGGTTGTGATCTACGACGACTTCTCGTCCGGCCTGCATCGACGGGTGCCCGACGGCGTGACCGTCATCAACGGCGACGTCCATGACGCGGCCGCGCTGGCGCACGCCTTCCGCACGCATGCGATCGACGGCGTCGTGCACCTTGCCGCGAAGAAGGCCGCGGGAGAGTCGGTCGACTTGCCGCTGTACTACTACCGCGAGAACGTCGACGGCCTGCTGCATGTCCTCGAGGCCATGGAAGGTACGGGCATCACAAGGCTGGTGTACTCGTCGTCCGCGGCGGTGTACGGCACGCCGGTCGCGAACCCGGTGACCGAGGACGCACCACTGAACCCTGAGTCCCCCTACGGTGAGACGAAGGTCGTCGGCGAGTGGATGGCCCGTGACTGCGGGGTGGCGTGGGCGCTGTCCTGGTCGGCGCTGCGCTACTTCAACGTGGGGGGCGCCGGCTCCGACGCCCTTGGCGACAGCAGCGTCAACAACCTCATCCCCATGGTGTTCCGGGCGCTCGATCGGGGGGAGCGCCCGCAGATCTTCGGCGACGACTACCCGACACCGGACGGCACCTGCATCCGCGACTACATCCACGTCGTCGACCTCGCCGAGGCGCATGTCGCCGCTGCGGCTCGATGTGAGTCGGGTGTGCGGACCGACGTGTTCAATGTCGGCACCGGGCACGGGTACTCCGTCCGCGAGGTCATGGACGTGGTGAGCGCGGTGATCGGCCGCGACGTCGATGCGGAGGTGGTCGGCCGCCGCGTCGGCGACCCGCCGGCGACGTGGGCCTCGACCGAGCGCATCGAGCGCGAGCTCGGCTGGAGCGCCTCACGCGATCTGCGGCAGATGGTCGCCTCGGCCTGGAGCGCCTGGCAGGCGAATGCCTGACGCCGTTCGTTGGTGACGGGTACGGGTCTACGCGCGCACCGACACCCGGAACACCGGGATGTCGCGCTGGATATTGCGGCGGTACATCCCGTAGGCCGACCACCCCTGCTCCAGCAGCCCGTAGAGGCGTGCGGCCTCGTCGCCGTGCACCTCGGTGAACGTCACGTCGACGCTGGTGTCGCCCTCCTGCAGTGAACCCTGCGGGTGCGCGCGGACGTTGAACACCCATGCCGGGACGCGCTCCTGCCCCGCGTTCGACCCGGCGATGACCCAGTCGGCTCCATCGCGGCCGGCGAGCAGGGGTGTCGTGCGCCATTCCCCCGAGCGCCGACCGAGGGTCGTGATCCACACCACCTGGGATCCACCGGGGAACCGCCGACCGAGTCGTCCCCGTGAAACGGAGTGGAGAGCACGGTGGGAGACCGTCGTGGCCCGCAGGATCGAACCCCAGAAGAGGTCGTATCCGCGACTGCCCATGGCCGGACCGTACCGAAGTCAGGGCCCTCGTTCCGCTCGATAGACTGACGTTCTTCCCCACGCTCGCACCCGTTCAATCCTCGCCGAAAGCCCTGGAGTGCCCGTGGCCCGCGTCATCGTCGACGTCATGCTCAAGCCGGAGATCCTCGACCCGCAGGGGCGGGCCGTGCAGGGGGCGCTAGGGCGACTCGGCCTCGCCGGTGTCTCGGACGTCCGGCAGGGCAAGCAGTTCATCGTCGATATCGACGGCGTCCTCGAGGGAGACCGCCTCGCCCTGATGGAGAAGCTAGCAGGTGAGCTGCTCAGCAACCCGGTGATCGAGGACTTCACGATGCGGGTGGAGCAGTGAGGATCGGCGTCGTCACCTTTCCGGGCACTCTCGATGACGGTGATGCGGCACGGGCCGTGCGGCTCGCCGGAGGCGAGCCCGTGGCGCTGTGGCACGGCGACGACGATCTCAAGGGCGTCGACGCGGTGGTGCTGCCCGGTGGCTTCTCCTACGGCGACTACCTGAGGTGCGGGGCCATCTCGCGGTTCGCCCCCGTGATGACGAGCCTCGTGCCCGCCGCGCAGGGCGGGCTTCCCGTGCTGGGCATCTGCAACGGGTTCCAGATCCTCTGCGAGTCGCACCTGTTGCCCGGTGCCCTGACCCGCAACGGGTCCCTTCACTTCGTGTGCCGCGATCAGGGACTGCGCATCGAGCGCACCGACACCCTGTGGACGCGCGACTTCGCTCCCGGCCAGGAGATCGTCATCCCGCTCAAGAACGGCGAGGGCTGCTTCGTCGCCGACGAGCGGACGCTCGATGAGCTGGAGTCCGAGGGTCGTGTCGTTGCGCGGTATCTCGAGGTCAATCCCAACGGGAGCCGGCGCGACATCGCCGGTATCAGCAACGCACGCGGCAACATCGTCGGACTCATGCCGCACCCGGAACACGCAGTCGAAGCGCTCACTGGTCCGTCGACCGACGGCCTCGGCTTCTTCACGTCGGTGCTGACTTCGCTGGTGGCCGCGTCATGACGATCGACACCGTCCAGCACGCCGTCGACGACCCTGATCACGCGCAGCCCTACGCAGAGCTCGGCCTGAAGCCCGACGAGTACCAGCGCATCCGCGACATCCTCGGGCGGCGCCCCACCAGTTCCGAGCTCGCGATGTACTCGGTGATGTGGAGCGAGCACTGCTCCTACAAGTCGAGCAAGGTGCACCTGCGTCAGTTCGGGGAGAAGAAGCCTGAGACGGATGCCCTGCTCGTCGGCATCGGCGAGAACGCCGGAGTCGTCGACATCGGCGATGGCTGGGCCGTCACCTTCAAGGTCGAGAGCCACAACCATCCCTCGTACGTCGAGCCCTACCAGGGGGCGGCCACGGGTGTCGGCGGCATCGTCCGCGACATCATGTCGATGGGTGCGCGGCCGATCGCCGTCATGGACCCGCTGCGGTTCGGCCCCCTCGACGCCCCGGACACCAAGCGCGTCCTTCCCGGAGTCATCGCAGGTGTCGGCGGCTACGGCAACTGCCTCGGCCTGCCCAACATCGGCGGCGAGGTCGTCTTCGACGAGTCGTACGCCGGCAACCCGCTCGTCAATGCCCTGTGCATCGGCGCCATGCGCCACGAGGACATCCACCTCGCCAGCGCGAAGGGCGTGGGCAACCTCGTGGTGCTCTACGGTGCGCGAACCGGTGGCGACGGGATCGGCGGGGTCTCGGTGCTTGCGTCGGAGACCTTCGATGCCGACGGTCCTGCCAAGCGGCCGAGCGTGCAGGTCGGCGATCCGTTCATGGAGAAGCTGCTGATCGAGGCGACCCTCGAGGTGCTGCACGCAGGACTCGTCGAGGGCATCCAGGATCTCGGCGGCGCCGGTATCTCGTGCGCCACCAGCGAGCTCGCCTCGAACGGCGAGGGCGGCATGCACGTCTGGCTCGATCGCGTCCTCCTGCGTGACCAGACGCTGTCGCCCGAGGAGATCCTCATGAGCGAGTCCCAGGAGCGCATGTGCGCGATCGTCGCGCCGGCGAACCTCGAGGCCTTCCTGGAGAAGTGCCGGAAGTGGGATGTCGAGGCCGTCGTCATCGGCGAGGTGACGGACTCCGGACGGCTCACCATCGACTGGCACGGCGAGCGCATCGTCGACGTGCCACCGCGCACGGTCGCACACGAGGGCCCGGTCTACGAGCGCCCCTTCCACCGACCCGCCTGGCAGGACGCCCTGCAGGCCGACACCCCGGATGCCCTGGCGCGCCCGTCGACTCCGGAGGAGCTCCGGGCGACCCTGCTCGACCTCGTCGGTGCGCCGAACCTGGCCTCGAAGGCGTGGGTCACGTCGCAGTACGACCGCTACGTCCTCGGCAACACCGTGCTGGCGCAGCCGGAGGACTCCGGCATGGTCCGGGTCGACGAGGAGACCGGACGTGGTGTCGCCGTCTCGACGGACTGCAACGGCCGCTTCGCCAAGCTCGATCCCTATGCGGGTGCGCAGCTCGCCCTGGCGGAGAGCTACCGCAACGTCGTCGCGACCGGTGCCATCCCGCTCGCCGTGACGAACTGCCTCAACTTCGGATCACCTGAGGATCCCGAGGTGATGTGGCAGTTCGCCGAGGCGACGCGGGGCCTGGCGGACGGCTGCCTCGAGCTGGGCATTCCGGTCACCGGCGGCAACGTCTCGTTCTACAACCAGACCGGCGACGTGGCGATCCTGCCCACACCCGTCGTCGGAGTCCTCGGGGTCATCGACGACGTCGATCGCCGCACTCCGATGGCGTGGGGACCGGACGGTGAGTTGATCTACCTGCTCGGCGACACGCGCGACGAGTTCGGTGGAAGCGAATGGGCGCATCACGTGCATGGGCACCTCGGTGGCCTTCCGCCGAGGGTGGACCTCGCGCGTGAGCGCCTGCTCGGCGAGATCCTCGTCGCGGGATCGCGCGATGGCATGCTCACGGCGGCGCACGACGTGTCCGACGGCGGTGTCGCGCAGACACTCGTGGAGATGGCCCTGCGCTCCGGCGTCGGCGCCCGCTGCTGGGTGCCCGATGGCATCGACCCGTTCGTCTTCCTGTTCGGCGAGTCTGCCGGTCGCGCCGTCGTCGTCGTCCCACGCAGCGAGGAACTGCGCTTCACCGAGATGTGCGCGGCACGCCAGCTGGCTGCGTACCGCATCGGCGTGGTCGACTCCGGCCTCGGGCTGGATGCCGGTCATCCGGACGGCACTCAGGTGCTGCAGGTGTCGGGCCTTTTCGACGTTCCGCTGGAGGAGCTGCGCGCGGCGCACGAGCGCACGCTTCCGGCCGTATTAGGCGCGTAGCCGGTGGCGGTCGACCCGGTGATCCGCACGCGCGTCAAGGCCAGCCTCGCTCGGCTGCAGGAGATCGCGCCGGGACGCTCTGTCGAGGTGCGCGTGCCTCCCTATGCGGCCATCCAGGCGGTGGCCGGAAGCACCCATCGACGTGGCACTCCGTCTGCGGTGGTCGAGACGGACGCTGCCACGTGGCTGGCCCTGGCGGACGGCTCCGTGTCCTGGCGTGACGCGGTGGCCTCCGGTCGGGTGCGCGCGAGTGGTGAGCGGTCGGACCTCTCGGCGTTCCTGCCCCTGCACGAGGTCGGGGAGTCGCGGGATTTGACGGAGTAAGGTAACCCTCTGTTAGGTTAGGGTAACCTAACTATATGGAGAGGATCCCGATGCGTCGCCCCGCACGCCTGCTCGTCGCTCTCGTACCCGCCGTTCTCATCCTCGCTGCCTGCGGCAGTTCTGCCGACAGTGCCGACAGTGCTGACAGTGCCGACAGTGCCGACACCGGCACCGCGGCGCCCGAGGCCGCCGAGTCGTCCGCGTCCTCGGAGGCCCCCCTGAACGAGGACGCCGTCATCGTCTACTCCGGACGTTCCGAGGATCTCGTCACCCCGCTGCTGGAGAAGTTCACCACCGAGACCGGTATCGCCGTCGACGTGCGGTTCGGCGACACCGCCGAGCTGGCGGCCCAGTTGATCGAGGAGGGAGACGCGTCACCCGCTGACCTCTACTTCGGGCAGGACGCCGGAGCCATGGGCGCACTCGACGCCGCCGGCATGTGCGCTCCCCTTCCCGCGGGAGCGGCCGACGCCGTACCTGCCCTGTACAAGAGCGAGAGCGGCACCTGGACCGGGATCACCGGTCGCGCCCGCGTGATCGCCTACGACCCCACCCAGGTTCCCGAGCAGGATGTTCCGACCTCCGTCTTCGACCTCACGGACCCGAAGTGGAAGGGCCAGGTGGCGATCGCGCCGACCAACGGCTCCTTCCAGTCCTTCGTCACCGCGATGCGCGTCTCCCAGGGCGACGACGTGACGCGAGAGTGGCTGCAGGGCCTTGTCGACAACGACGTGCAGATGTACGAGAAGAACTCCCTGATTCGCGATGCAGTCGACGCCGGCGAGGCGAAGCTCGGCCTGATCAACCACTACTACTGGTACCAGAAGGCGGCGGAGGTGGGTGAGGAGAACGTCAACGTGCAGATCGCCTTCGCCAAGCCCGGCGACCCGGGTGCGCTCGTGAACGTCGCCGGCGCCTGTGTGCTGACTCCGGCGGACAACGCCGAGGGTGCCGCGCAGCTGCTCAGCTGGATGCTCACGCCCGAGACGCAGAAGTGGTTCGTCGATCAGAGCTGGGAGTACCCGCTGGTCGAGGGTGTCGCGGCGCCGGACGGGATCCCCCCGCTGGCCGACCTTCAGGGCCCGGACATCGCGCTCGCCGAGCTCGAGGATCTGCCCGGCACACTGACCATGCTTCAGGACGTCGGCTTGACCTAGGCTGACCGCGCTGTGAATCGGACCACTTCCCGCCGACCACCGCTGGGCCTCATGGCCGCAGCGGTGGTCGGCGTCGTGGTTCTCGCCCTGCCGCTCGTCTACCTCCTCGTGCGCGTCCTCGATGCCGGCGATGCGGCATGGGCGGCACTCTGGCGCACGCGCACACTCGACACCCTGCTGACCAGCGTGATGCTCGTGGCTCTCGTCGCGGTCGGCACGCTGGTCCTGGCCGCGCCAACGGCCTGGCTGCTGAGCAGGACGCGCTTGCCACTCTCACGCACCTTCGTGGTGCTCACGGCACTGCCGCTCGCCGTGCCGTCGTACGTTGCGGCCTACGCGTGGATCGCACTCTTCCCGGGCATGGACGGGATCTGGGCAGCGGCACTGGTGATGTCGCTGTGCACCTTCCCCTATGTCTGCATCCCGCTCCTCGCGACGCTGCGCGGGATGGATGCCGGGCCGGAGCAGGTCGCACGCAGCATGGGCCTGACCCGAACCGCCGTCCTGCGACGTGTCGTCGCACCCATGGCATGGCCCGCCGCCGGAGCCGGACTCCTGCTCGTGGCGTTCTACACCCTCGCCGAGTTCGGCACCGTCTCCATCTTCCGCGTCGACGCCTTCACCCGCGTGATCTACGCGTCGTACCGCGCATCGTTCGATCGCACGGCCGCTGCCGTCCTTGCCGTGCTGCTTGTCGTCCTCGCGCTGATCCTCGTGGCGGCCGAGGCCCGCGCACGGGGACGGGCGGCACGGTGGCGC
>JBIIJX010000258.1:0-3207 GCA_044233495.1 Candidatus Nanopelagicales bacterium | reverse complement strand
CCAGTCCCAGGGACAGATAGACGAGTTTGTCGAGGAGCCCCTTGAGCAGGAAGTACAGGGCCCGAAGTCCGAGCAGGGCGAAGGCGTTGGCCGCGAAGACCAGATAGGGCTCCTGGGTCACTCCGAAGGTCGCCGGTATGGAGTCCAGCGCGAACAGGACATCGGTGGAGCCGATGGCAATCATGACCAGGAGAAGCGGCGTGATGGCCCGGCGCCCGTCAATGCGCGTGAGCAGCTTCGTGCCGTCGTAGGTGTCCGTCACGGGGAACCGCTTGCGCACCACTCGAACGACCGCGTTGTCCTTGGGCTCTGGGTCCTCATTCCGGTGGCGGGCCAGCTGGATACCCGTCCAGATCAGGATGGCACCGAACAGCACGAACGTGAACGAGAATGCCGCCAGAGCTGCGGCGCCCACAGCGATGAAGATCGCTCTGAGGATGAGGGCGAGGATGACTCCGATGAGCAGCACCCTCTGATGAAGCTCGACGGGCACCGCGAACTGGGTGAGGATGATGATGAAGACGAAGAGGTTGTCGACGCTGAGGGACTTCTCCACAAGATAGGCCGCGAAGAACTGCGTTCCCATGTCGCTGCCCTGCCACACCCACATGGCCACCCCGAAGGCGATGGCGACACTGATGTAGAAGATCGACCAGAACAGCGCCTCCCGGAACTGCACCTCATGCGGCTTGTGGCTGACAGTCACGAAGTCCAGGACGATGAGCCCGATGATGCCCAGAATCGTCACGGCCCAGAGGCCGAGGGTGACATCCACGAACTGATCCTCCTGATCGGTGTGCCAAGTGCTCCGTGGATGTGAGGCTAGTCGGTGCCGGATCGTCCGGCAGCACGGCCACCGCTCAGGCGGTCCCGGCCTCCCGCATCCCCCGCAGTTCCCGCTTGAGCTCTCCCACCTCGTCGCGCAGGCGAGCCGCCAGCTCGAAGTGCAGCTCCGCGGCAGCTTCGTGCATCTGTGCGGTGAGGTCCTCGATCAGCCTGGCGAGCTCATCTGCCGCCAGCGACCGTCCCGAGGTCCTTGTGCTGCCCCCGCCCTCGGCGGCCCGGGACTGCGCAAGCAACTCCTCCGTGTCCGCATCCTCACGGGCCAGCAGGTCCGTGATGTCCGCGATGCGCTTGCGCAGGGGCTGCGGATCGAGGCCGCGCTCGAGGTTGTAGGCGACCTGCTTGGCCCGTCGCCGATTGGTCTCGTCGATGGCACGTTGCATCGACGGAGTGACCTTGTCCGCGTACATGTGCACCTGACCCGACACATTGCGTGCAGCGCGACCGATGGTCTGGATGAGGGAGGTCTCCGACCTCAGGAACCCCTCCTTGTCGGCATCCAGGATGGCCACGAGGGATACTTCGGGAAGATCGAGGCCCTCACGAAGCAGGTTGATCCCGACGAGGACGTCGAACACCCCCATGCGCAGCTCGCGCAGAAGTTCGACCCGGCGCAGTGTGTCCACCTCCGAGTGCAGGTAGCGGACCCGTATCCCGTGCTCGAGCAGATAGTCCGTGAGGTCCTCGGCCATCCGCTTCGTGAGTGTCGTCACCAGCGAGCGCTCACCCCTCTCCGCCCGCTCGCGCACCTCACCCATGAGGTCGTCAATCTGGCCCGTCGTGGGCTTCACCACGATCTCCGGGTCGATCAGTCCGGTCGGGCGGATGACCTGCTCCACGACATCGCCCTCGACTCGGGTGAGCTCGTACGGCCCCGGAGTGGCGGACAGGTAGATCGTCTGGCCGATCCGCTCCTGGAACTCCTCCCACCGGAGGGGCCGGTTGTCCATGGCGCTCGGCAGCCGGAACCCGTGCTCGACCAGCGTGCGCTTGCGGCTCATGTCTCCCTCGTACATGGCCCCGATCTGCGGCACCGTCACGTGGGACTCATCGAGCACCAGCAGGAAGTCCTCGGGGAAGTAGTCCAGGAGGCAGTTGGGCGGCGAGCCCTGCTCGCGGCCGTCGATGTGACGCGAGTAGTTCTCGATACCAGCACAGGTGCCGACCTGCCGCATCATCTCGATGTCGTAGGTGGTGCGCATCCGCAGACGCTGGGCCTCCAGCAGCCGGCCCTGGCCCTCAAGCTCCCCCAGCCGCTGCTCCAACTCCTCCTCGATCCCGGCGATGGCACGCTCCATGCGCTCGGGACCGGCAACGTAATGGGTGGCCGGGAAGACGTAGATCTCGGTGTCCTCCGTGAGGATCTCACCCGTCACCGGGTGCAGGGTCATGAGTCGTTCGATCTCGTCGCCGAACATCTCGATCCTCACCGGATGCTCCTCGTACACCGGGAACACCTCGACGGTGTCACCGCGCACCCGGAACGTCCCACGCTGGAATGCGATGTCGTTGCGCGTGTACTGGATGTCGACGAACGCACGCAGCAGTGTGTCGCGGTCGATCTCGTCGCCCACCCGCAGCCGCACCATGCGATCGACGTACTCCTGAGGCGTGCCAAGCCCGTAGATGGCAGATACCGTGGCCACGACGATGACATCACGGCGGGTCAGCAGGCTGTTGGTGGCTGAGTGACGCAGACGCTCCACCTCCTCGTTGATCGAGGAATCCTTCTCGATGTAGGTATCGCTCTGCGGGATATAGGCCTCAGGTTGGTAGTAGTCGTAGTAGGAGACGAAGTACTCGACCGCATTGTCTGGCATGAGCTCTCGGAACTCGGTGGCGAGCTGCGCCGCGAGGGTCTTGTTCGGTGCCATGACCAGAGTCGGACGCTGGAGGCGCTCGACGAGCCAGGCCGTGGTCGCGCTCTTGCCCGTGCCCGTCGCACCGAGCAGCACGATGTCCTGGTCGCCGGCCTCGATGCGTCGGGCGATCTCCTCGATGGCCTGCGGCTGGTCACCCGACGGCTCGTAAGGCGCCTGGACCGAGAAGGGCGCCACCCTTCTCTGCAGGTCGGTGACGGGCCGGGTCATAAGGGCAGGCTAGGCGATCCGCGACCGGGTCACCCTGCCGCAGGCGCTCAGCGCAGGATGGACGGCAGGGAGGGCACGTCGGTGGAGTCGATGGTGCGCCACTGGTAGACCCAGCCGTAGCCGTTGCCCTGCGACAAGTCGCTGTCCACCCGGTCCGGGCGGACAGCGAGCGCGAGGCGGCGCTGGGGCACGAAGCCGACCACTCCGTAGCTCTTCAGCTCATTCGGCTGCATGGCGATGACCATCATCTGGGCCAGCACCCCCTCCTCGGGCG
>JBIIJX010000235.1:0-3661 GCA_044233495.1 Candidatus Nanopelagicales bacterium | reverse complement strand
GCCTCTCGGCCTTGAGGATGCCTCGCCTCTTGAAGCGGGACAGGGCGCTGCGCACAGACGGATCGTCTACGCCAACTTCGCGGAGCATGGTCAGCAGGGACGAAACCGAGAACCAGCCCCCGAGCTGTCGGCTGTAGGCGCCGTAGATCGTCACGATGAGCGACTGCGGTCGCGCTGCGCGAGCCGCAAGATCGCTCGGTTCACCACTCACGGCCGCCATGCCGGACAACGCTACCCCTGACGCACGCTCTGCCCATACGTGAGGGCGGGATCAATTGGACAGAGAACCGCGCCATCTGGATAGACGTTCGTCACAGGCGTGCTCAGACTTGCCGGCAGGCCGAAGAGCCTGCCGTCGACCAGCGACGGACCTGCCGTGTGGAGGACCTATGGGCAAGTCGCTTCTGGATGTTCCCGACTTCAAGCTGGGCATTTTCTCGCCGAACTGCTCCTCCGGGCTTGCCGTCACCAAGGCGCCTGATCGCTGGACGGGAAGCTGGGACGACAACCTTCGAATGGCCCAGATCGCGGACGAGGTCGGCATCGACTTCATCCTCCCCATCGCGCGCTGGATCGGGTACGGCGGTGAGACCAACTTTCACGAGGGAGTGCTCGACCCCGTGACCTGGGCCGCTGGCCTTCTCGCCCAGACGAAGCGAATCTTTGTGTTCTCGACTGTCCACACCGCCTTCAACCATCCGATCGTCGTCGCCAAGCAGCTGGCTACGAATGATCAGATCTCCCGCGGGCGTGCGGGCATCAACATCGTGGCCGGGTGGAACCAGCCCGAGTACGAGACGTTCGGCATGGACCTGCCACAGGACCACAATGACCGCTACGCCCTCGCCCAGGAGTGGTGGGACGTGATCCAGAAGATCTGGACCACGCCTGGGAAGTTCGACTGGGATGGAAGGTTCTTCCAGCTGCAGCACGTGGAGGGTCTGCCCAAGCCGTACGACGGACTCCTGCCCGTGCTGAATGCGGGATCCTCCAAGCAAGGCCGGGAGTTCGCTGCACGCAATGCCAACTTCGGCTTCACCATCGTCGGGGGCCCCGAGGATGGCGCGGCGATCGTCGAGCAGGTGACCACGCAGGCACGCGACGAGTACAACCGTCACATGGGCGTCTTCACCCTCTCGCACGTGGTGTGCCGCCCAACGCACGCGGAGGCCGAGGACTTCCTGCACTACTACGCTGACGAGTACGCGGACTGGTCTGCGGTGGACAACCTGATGCGCCTGCAGGGGCTGCACGCCCAGTCCTTCACGCCGGAGATGCTCGAGATGTTCCGGACTCGCTTTGCTGCCGGGCATGGCTCCTGCCCGATCATCGGAACACCGGACGAAGTTGCCGACGAGCTCGCTCGCTTCCATGCCGCAGGATTCAGCGGCATCACGGTCGCCTTCATGGACTACGCCAAGGAACTCCCGTACTTCGCCGAGGAAGTGCTGCCCCGGTTGGAGGCCAAGGGAATCCGGCAGCCCCGCTAGCGTGATTGCGGGTATGGCAAAAGCCCCGAGGCGACGGGGAATCGCGCATACGATTCCCTCGACCGGAAGCCGCCGGTTGCCCTGTCGAAGGAGGGCCATGAGGGCAGTGGCGAGTGCTCCTGCTGCCGTCGAGGCTGAGCCGCTCCGGCCTGCCCATCCAGTGACGGGCCTGATCCGAAGTTCGCGTGCGTCCGTGCTGCGCGATGAGGTCGCTACGCGCGTCACGCCTCATGAGGTCACAGCATCCACGTCGCGCCTTGACGGTGCGGTCGGAGTCGTGGACCTGCCCACGACGCGACTCGTCTTCGTCCGCTACGGAGGCGATGTCGTCGTCGAGGCACCGGCGACGGACGACAGGGTTGTGGCCACCGTGCCGCTGGGACCCATGGGGGTAAGGCGAGGCGCTGCCGCGGAGTCCGTCAACGACTCCGCATTCATCCTCGAACGGTCGGACAGCACGCTGATGCGCCCCGACCCCTGGGCCGGTGCTCTCGTGCTCGCGACTGATCAGGACCGCTTGCGGGCGCACCGTGATCTGATCTTCGGCGAGGCGTCCGTGGTTCCTGTCGCAAGCCCCAGTGTGCTTGCACGCAGCTGCAGGTCCAGTTGGCACTCGTTGGCGTCGCTCCCGGAGTCGACGCCTGCACCAGTGCTGGAGTCCTTCCTCAGCGTGGTGGAGGAACACCTCCTCACGGGCCTCGTGCTCGCGACGGTCGCCGAGTCCGCAGCCTTCCCGGCCGACCGGCCGGATGCTCGTCTCGGAGCACTGCGCGAGTGGCTGGATGCAAACCACGGTGTCGAGATCGGCGTCGTCGAGATGGCTCAGGCCGTCGGGCTCAGTGTGCGTCAGTTGCAGTCCGTCGTTCGGTCCGGGGCGGACACCACTCCGACGGAACTCCTCAGGCGCACTCGACTTCTGCATGCACACCAGCGGCTGCTCTCGGCGGACCCGACCTCCACGACGGTCGCGGCCATCGCCCACATCAGCGGTTACGCGCACCTTGGGCGGTTCAGCGTGCAGTATCGGGAGCACTACGGGGAGGCGCCGTCACAGACGTTGCGGGGTCGCTCCCGTCCATGACGCCCGACGATGAACCAGACGCTGCCCCCCGGGTCTGTGTCGTCTACTACTCGGCCACCGGCACGGTGGCGGCACTGGCTCACGCGCTCGCCGACGGCGCCCGCACGTCCGGTGCGCATGCCAGGGTTCGACGGGTGGCGGAGACTGCGCCGGCATCAGCAGTGGACGCGAATCCGCGCTGGCGTGAGTTCGCAGACACATCTGCCGGACCAGAGGGAGATCGGGTCGTCGAACTGGATGACCTGACCTGGGCCGATGGCCTTGCGTTCGGCAGCCCGACACGTTTCGGCGGCCCGGCGAGCCAGTTGAAGGCCTTCCTCGACACGACCGGAAGCCTGTGGTTCCGAGGTGAACTGGCCGACAAGGTGTGCACGTCGTTCACGGCGGCATCGACGCTCCATGGCGGACTCGAATCGACCGTTTTGGCCATCAACAATCACTTCTACCACTGGGGATCCCTGGTCATGCCCCTCGGATACCAGGAGCCTCACGTTGCCCGGCAGTCGGGCAATCCCTACGGCGCATCCTTTGTGTCCCGCTCCTCTGCCCCGGTCGACGAGGTGGCACTCGAGGCGGCGCGACTCCAAGGTGCACGACTTGCGCGGATCGCCGGACAGCTTCGCGGAACCTCCGGATGAGCCCGATGCGGATTCTTGCCGTCGGTGGATCCACTCGGCCGGCTTCTGCCAGTGAGCGGGCGCTTCTGGTCGCTGTCGCAGAGGTGCAGCGTCTCGGCGCTGATGTGACCGTGATGGTTGGGCGCGACCTGATGCTTCCGCTCTACGACACGGAGACCACTGAGCGCTCCGAGGGCGCTGTGAGACTCGTCGAGGCGATGCGTGAGTGCGATGGCCTGATCGTGTCGTGCCCCGCGTACCACGGGACAGTCAGCGGCATGATGAAGAACGCCCTCGACTACGCAGAGGACCTTGCGACCGACTCACGGCCCTATCTCGAGGGTCGGGCCTTCGGAGCGATCTCTGTCGCCTACGGATGGCAGGCGGCCGTCTCGACCCTGGTGCACCTGAGGGGTGTGGGTCACGCGCTGCGGGCCTGGCCCACACCCCTCGGCGCCTCGTTGAATGCTGCG
>JBIIJX010000048.1:0-12919 GCA_044233495.1 Candidatus Nanopelagicales bacterium | reverse complement strand
GCGCTGCCAGAACAACTGGACACGGTCGCGGTGCCGCGGCTCCGTCGTGCGGATGAAGTCATCATTGGCCGCGTCGATGGTCTCGAGCACGGGCAGCCAGGACTGCGCCACCAGCCGATCGACCCACTCCTGGGGCGAGACTCCGCCCTTGTCGGCTGCCCGTTGCACCTTGGTGCCGTGCTCGTCCACGCCGGTGAGGAACCAGACCTCCTCACCGCGCTGACGTCGCCAGCGGGTCGCGACGTCGCCCGCCGTGGTGGTGTACGCGTGGCCGATGTGTGGAGCGTCGTTCACGTAGTAGATAGGCGTGGAGAGGAAGAACGCCTTGGGCTCAGCCATAGCGCGATCCTACTTTCGCGCCGACGAGGTCTTCACGACCGCGTCGTAGACCTCCCGCTTCGGAACACCGGCCCGACGCGCCACCTCCGCGATCGCCTCGCGCCGGGACATTCCCGCCGATGCCTCCGCATCCACCGCAGCGACCCAGTCCGCTGCGGTCAGGAGGCCGGACGACACCCGCCTCTCCTCAGCACTGGCGCCTGCCACGACAACGGTGATCTCGCCACGGACGCCGTCAGCAGCCCAGACGGCGAGGGACCGCAAGTCTCCCCGCCTGATCTCCTCGTAGGTCTTCGTCAGCTCACGGCAGACGGCAGCTGCACGTGCGTCACCGAGGCCTTCGGCGAGGGAGTTGAGCATGTCAGCAAGCCGATGAGGAGCCTCGAAGAAGACCATCGTGCGTGTCTCCCCGGCCAGTTCGGCGATGCGCGATGTGCGCTCGCCCGCCTTGCGCGGCAGGAAGCCCTCGAAGCAGAACCTGTCGACGGCCAGCCCGGAGACGGCGAGTGCGGCAAGCACGGCGCTGGGTCCGGGCAGCACACTCACCGGCACGCCTCGTTCGGCTGCCAGCGCGACGAGGCGGAATCCGGGATCGCTCACCGCGGGCATGCCCGCGTCCGTCACGACGAGGACGACGTCGCCCGCTTCGGCGCGATCCACCAGCTCTATCGACCGTTCGCGCTCGACTGCGTCATAGAACGAGACGATGCGTCCACCGATGGTGACATCGAGGTCGCTGGCCAGTCGCCGCACCCGTCGGGTGTCCTCCGCTGCCACGACGTCGGCCGAGGCGAGTGCCTCGACCAGGCGAGGCGATGCGTCGCGCACATTCCCGAGCGGGGTGGCGGCCAGCACCACCCGGCCCGAACCCGCGTCACCCATGCCGGCATCCTGTCAGCGCACCTACGATGACCGGGTGACCGCCACGGCGACCGCCGCTACCGAGCCGATCGGTCCACGGCGCGACATTGCCTCCCTGCCCGCCCGGCTCATGCCGCCGATGCCGTCAAGCGGATGGATGGGCTGGATAGGTCCCGTCGTCGTCACGATCATCGGCGGCCTGCTGCGCTTCATCGACCTCGGTCGCCCCCACGCGGTCATGTTCGACGAGACGTACTACCCCAAGGACGCCCTGTCACTGCTGCGTCACGGCGTGGAGATGGCAACGGTCGAGAACGCCAACGAGATCCTGCTGCAGTCCGACGGCAACTGGCGAACGGTCGACATCTTCACGTCCGAGCCTGCCTTCGTCGTCCATCCACCCCTGGGCAAGTGGACCATCGCCATCGGCGAATGGCTCTTCGGTGCCACACCCTTCGGCTGGCGCTTCGCCGTCGCACTGCTCGGCACGCTGTCGATCCTCATGGTCGCGAGGATCGTCCGCCGCCTTACGCGATCAGATGTCGTCGGAACCCTGGCCGGTCTGCTGCTCGCCGTCGAGGGGATGCACCTCGTCCTCAGCCGCACCGGGCTGCTCGACCTGATCCTGTCCTTCTGGGTGGTGGCCGCCTTCGGGCTGCTCCTGATCGACCGGGACGTCACGCGGGGGCGACTGGCACGTCTGGTCGAACGTGACGGCATCAGCGTGACCGCGACGCAGTGGGGTCCGCGGCTAGGGCTGCGCCCGTGGCGGTGGGCCGCCGCCTTCGCCTTGGGCATGGCCGTCGGCGTCAAGTGGTCGGGGCTGTGGTTCGTGGCCCTGTTCATCCTGATGTCATTGGTGTGGGACGTCTCGACCAGACGCGCCGTCGGAGTCGCGTGGCCATGGCGAGCGACAGCCCTGCGCGATGCCCTTCCGGCGGGGTTGTCCACTCTCGCCATCGTCGCCACCGTCTACCTGGCGTCGTGGACGGGCTGGATCGCCAGCGACATGGGTTATGCGCGGGACTGGGCGGCGGGCCAACCGGCCAGCCTCATTCCCGAGGCACTGCGCTCCTTGGTCCACTACCACTCGGAGGCGTGGAACTTCCACGTCGGCCTCAGCAGCGAACACGCGTACGCGAGCAATCCGCTCTCGTGGCCGTTCCAGTCCCGTCCGACGTCCTTCTTCTACGAAGGCGCCGACGAGGCCCAGGGCAGCCTCGCCCTGTGCGGTGCAGCATCGTGCTCGTCCGCGGTCACGTCACTCGGCAACCCGCTCATCTGGTGGTTCGGGATCGTCGCCGTGCTGTTCCAGCTGTGGCGCTGGATCGGCGCGCGCGACTGGCGCTCCGGCGCCGTGCTCGTCGGCATCGCCGCCGGGTGGCTGCCGTGGCTGCTGTACCTCGACCGCACGGTGTTCACCTTCTACACCGTGGTGATCTCGCCCTTCCTGGTCATGGCCGTGGCCATGACTCTCGGGTCGATGCTGGGCCCCGCCGACGCGGCGCCGAGGCGTCGCCGCGAGGGCGCACTGGCCGTCGGGCTCATCGTGCTCGCGATGGTGATCGCCGCGTGGTGGTTCTACCCCATCTGGACCGGCGAGGCGATCCCGTACGACTCATGGCGCATGCGGATGTGGTTCTCCACCTGGATCTGAACTGCGCTTCGCAGATTTCATCCGCTTCCCGGATGAAATCTGCATCACAGACGCGAAACCGGATCAGTTCTGCAGAACTGATCCGGTAAGCGGATGAAATCTGTGGAGCTGAGGGGACTCGAACCCCTGACCCCCTCGTTGCGAACGAGGTGCGCTACCAGCTGCGCTACAGCCCCTGAGGAGGAGCAGGGTAGCAAGGCCGGACACGCCTGCCGACGGGGCTACTGGTTGGCCGCCCGCGCATCGCCGTAGTCCACGACCGGGATCTCGGCGGTGTCGGCGGAGTGATCGACCTGCTCGTAGGGCGGCAGGCCCGCAGAGGCAGGACGCGAGCGCATCGCACGGGCCGTCTCGACCATCGCCTCGCCGCTCCAGTCACCCGAGTGCGCGCGATCGATCTCACGCGGCACGGATGAGGCTCGCGGCGCACTGACGTAGGTGGGCAGGGTGGCAGGCACCGCGTCCCACGCTTCGTCGTCATTCCAGGCGTTCCATTCCTCCCAGTCGTCGACCGGAGCGCTCACGGCGGCCATGGCCGCGTCGCTCCGCACGTCAGGACGCATCGACGTGGAGCGGGCGGTCTCCCGGCGAGCAGCGGGGCGGCGTGCGGAGGACGATGCGCTGCGGGACGAGGCCGTCATGGCGGTCGCGAGGACGAAGGCGATCACGGGAAGGGTCGCGAGGACGGGTGCCCACTTCGGGATCACGGAGGCGATCGCCAGCAGCAGGGCGAGGACGAGGACGGTGGTCAGTATGCCGAGGACGATCGTTCGGCGGGTGGCCGCTTCCCGGCGCACCAGTTCGCGTTCGTACTCGGGGTCGAGCCCGCTGGACTCGTCGGACCATGTCGACCGAAGCGATCGTTGGTCTCGCCTGCCACCCCCCATGCCGGCCTCCGTGTCGTCGTTGCGTCGTCGTGCGGGACGCCCAGCCGTCATCGTCGTCGCGGCGGTCGCGTAGTACCCATCGTGGTCATCGACCCCCGATGCATACATGGGCTCGCCCCTACCCCCGAGCGTCCTCATGGCCGAGGAGAAACGGGCGGTCGACCTCACTTCACTGATCTTGTCGTGACGCCGCAACCAGATGGGGATCAGCACAGCAGCCCAGAGGGCGATGATCACGACATAGATCACGCCTGTCACGGTGGAAACGCTATGCCGACGCGACGTGAACATGAGGGAGGCCGAACGTGAAGGCCCCGGCGTGTCGCGATGCTCGATCGACGTCTGAGCAGTGCGAACCGTCGATCAGCCCGGCATTCGGGCCACCCGCGGCGTGAGTCCCTCCGGGAACTCGCCGGCCATGGCCACGAACACGAGGTGGTCCCTCCACTCCCCGTCGATGTGCAGGTACGCGAGACGGTCGCCCTCCAGGCGAAGCCCCAGCTTGTCCACCACCCGCAGCGAGGCAGCGTTCTCCGGACGGATGTTGATCTCGATGCGGTGCAGCTTCAGCTCCTCGAAGCAGTAGTCCAGGGCCATGGCCACGCCGGTCGGCGTGATGCCGCGCCCAGCCACGTCCTGGTCGATCCAGTAGCCGATGTAGGCGGACCTCAACGAGCCCCACGTGATGCCACCGACGGTGACCTGGCCGACCAGATCGCCTTGGTAGGTCAGTGCCCACGGAAGCATCCGCCCCTCCCGGGCCTCACGTCGCAGGCGGCGCACCATCATCGCGAACGTGGGAATCACGTCACCTGTGGTGAGCCCCTCCATCGGCAGGGTGGCCTCCCAGGGTCGGAGCCACTCGGCATTGCGACGTCGCACCTCCCGCCAGCGCCGCACGTCCGTCTGCCGAAGGGGGCGCAGGCCCACATCGCCGCAGGCGAGCGTGACCGGCCAGGGCCTCAGCGCCATGGCGCTCACATCCGCGCGGTGAAGTCGGTAAGCCACGTTCGCAGGTCCGGACCAATGTCTTCGCGCTCGACGGCGAGGGTGATCACCGCCTGAAGGTAGGACAGGCGATCACCGGTGTCGTAGCGGCGTCCGTTGAAGACGAACCCGCGCACCCCGCCGCCGGCCGCCGGCGGCATGCCCGCCAGGACGCGGAGGGCGTCGGTCAGCTGGATCTCACCGCCGCGGCCCGGCGCCGTCGCCCGAAGGACGTCGAATACCGCCGGGTCGAGCACGTAGCGGCCGATGACGGCGTAGTCACTGGGTGCGTCGGAGACGTCGGGCTTCTCGACGAGATCCGTGACGAGGAGGACGTCGGGCCGATCGGTGACCGTGACCGCCGGGCATCCGTACAGGCTGATGGTCTCGCGCGGCACTCGCATGAGGCAGATGACCGAGCCGCCGCACTCGTCACGGACGTCGAGCATGGCTCGGAGGACCGGATCCCGCGGGTCGATGAGGTCATCCCCGAGGAGCACGGCGAACGGCTCCGGACCGACGTGGCTCTCGGCCATGAGCACGGCGTGGCCCAGCCCCAGTGGGTCCCCCTGCCGCACGTAGTGGATGCGCCCGAGACTGGACGAGGCCGTGACGGCGGCCAGCCGCTCGAGGTCGCCCTTGCTCTCCAGAACCTGCTCGAGCTCGAGGTTGCGGTCGAAGTGGTCCTCGAGCGGACGCTTGCTGCGCCCGGTGATGAACAGGACGTCGTCGAGGCCGGCCTCGACCGCTTCCTCGACGACGTACTGGATCGCGGGCTTGTCGACGACGGGGAGCATCTCCTTGGGCGTGGCCTTGGTGGCCGGCAGGAACCGCGTGCCGAGGCCGGCCGCGGGGATGACGGCCTTGCGCACGGTCCCGTGATTCGCCATGAGCCGACCCTAGAGGATCACGGTGGTGCAGCATGTGCCTCGTGAGCGATCCCGACAGCATCGACGGTGCCGCCAAGGACGTTCTCCGCGCGAGTATCCGCACCGCGCGGCGTGAGCGGTCCGCCGGCGAGCGCGAGCGCTCAGCCGAGGCGATCGCCGAACACGCCGGGCACCTGCTGCGCAGCCTGTCCGACGGCCTGCCGCTGCTGGTCGCCGCCTACCTGTCGATGCCGACGGAGCCAGGCACGGATCCCCTGATCGCCCGCGCGCACGCCGACCACGATGCCGTGTGGGTGCCGCGCGTGGAGGGTGAGGATCTCGCCTGGGTGGCGTACCGTCCGAGCTCCCCCGTGCACATCGGGCGGTTCGGCACACGCGAGCCCGAGGGCCCCGCCGTTCGGCCCGGCGATCTCGTGGGCATGGACGTGATGTTCGTCCCGGCGCTGGCCGTCGACGAGATGGGCCGCCGCCTCGGCCAGGGCGGCGGCTACTTCGACCGCATGCTCGCGACCTTCCCCCGCCACGTCGATGGCGGCCCGCTCATCGTGGCGGTGCTGTTCGATGACGAGGTGCTGACGGAGGTGCCGATCGAGAGGCACGACTGCTGCGTCGACGTGGCACTGACCCCGTCGGGCCTGCTCGACCTCGGCTGACCCTCCTCCTGCTCGCGTGTGGCCACTGAAGTGGCTACACGCGGTGATCGCGCTGCACTCAGCCGAGCAGGGAGCGGGTGATGTGCCATGCCACCAGGAACGCGCACACGCAGGCCACAGGCAGCAGGATCCCGGCGGCCCAGAAGGCCGAGCGGTGCAGCGACCACAGCCGGGTGGTCTCCCAGCCGTACCCGGAGAAGGTGGTGAAGGCCCCGCACAGCCCCACGAGCAGCAGGGTCCGCAGATCACCTGTCGTGGCGGCGACCACCACGCCTGCCGCGAGGGAGCCGAGGACGTTGACGACCAGCAGTCCCCAGGGAAATGCCCGGACGGCACCCGGTCCGGCTGCCCGTCTGGTCACCCATGTGTCGAGCAGGTAGCGCAGCGGTGCGCCGATCGCGCCGCCGAGTGCCACCGCGAGGAGCGCGTTCATGGGCGCGACCTTCGCGTGACGACGACGCGGCCGAGCACGACTGCGGCCAGGCCGATCGTGACGGTGATCGCCAGGTAGCCGACCGCGGCGACCGGCCGTCCGGCGTCGAGCATGACGCCCGTCTCCAGAGCGACGGCGGAGAAGGTGGTGAAGCCGCCGAGCACACCGGTGACCACCAGCGGCCGCAACCAGGGCGTCCGCCCCTCGAGCCGTCCGGATGACAGCAGCGCTCCGATCGCGAACGCCCCGGCGAGGTTCACCGTCAGGGTGGCCCACGGCCATTGGTCCGGACCGGTCACGGGCATCGCCTCGTCCACAGCCCAGCGGGCGAGGGATCCCAGCATGCCGCCCACGGCGATGGCGAGGAGGACGGGCATGGGGCCCAAGTAAAGCGAATGGGCGCACCGATTGGACGCCGGGCGCGGGGCAGGGCACAATTAGCACTCGCCAATCCTGAGTGCCAGATCAGCTCCCGGAGGAACCGGTGCCCACCTACGAGTACGCCTGCCCGGCCTGCGACGCCACGCACGAGGTGCAGCAGAAGATGACCGATCCCACGCTCGCTGCGTGCCCGGTGTGCGGGGACCCCGGGGTGCGCAAGCTGTTCACGGGCGTGGGCGTGCACTTCAAGGGATCCGGCTTCTACCGCACGGACTCCCGCTCCGGCGGCAGTTCGGGCGACTCCGGTGCCGGCGGCGGATCGAGCAAGGACTCCTCCAGCGGCGGCTCCTCGGGCACGTCCAGCGGCTCATCCAGCGGCTCATCCAGCGGCTCATCCAGCGGCTCGTCCAGCGGCGGCTCCTCGGGCGGTTCGTCCTCCACAGCCTCCGCAGGAGCGTCGTCGAACTCCTGACCTGTGGACAGCGGCTCGACCGGTGTCGCCGTGTGACCTAGCGTCGACCGGGTGGAGTTCCCGGTTCATGTTCCCTGGCGGCGGGCCGTGGGGAGGTGGCGTCGCCCCGCCGCCGCGGTCCTCGCTGCCGTCGCCGTCATCCTGACCATCAGCACGTTCAGGACACCATCCGATCCTGTCGCCGCGCCTGTCCTGCGTCCGGCCGCCGCTCCCGGCGAGGTGACGGTGCCCGTGCCGCTCGCCGTTCGCGCGGTCGCCAGCATCCTTGAGCCCGGCGACATAGTGGACCTGGTCTCCGTCGCCGACGACGGCCGCGCACGCGTGGTCGCAACACGAGCCCGGGTGGTCGACCAACCCGACAGCGGCGGAGGATTCACGCCGACTGATGCACTGCTCCTCGTTGCCGTGCCGGAGGCGACAGCTCTGGCACTGGCGACCGCGGCGGCGCACGGCGCGATGACCGTGATCATCCACTCCAGCCCGGCCAGCGCGCCAGCCGCTTCGTGACCCTGATCGGGTCGGCCGTCGAGGTCGAGCCGAGTACGACCTCAGCGCCCGTGGTGCGGAGGCACCTCCGCCAGCAGGCGACGGTCGGAACTGCCGTATCCACCCGACTCGTCGGAGGTGACGTCCGGCAGCAGCCGATCGACGGGTGCGTCCACCGGTGCGGCCGTCGAGCCCAGCGACGTCAGGGTGTCGCCGATGGCGGCGCCGAGTCCGTTCAGCTCCTCGCGCGTGATGACGAACGACGGTGAGATCTGCAGGGCACCGTCGGCCAGTAGTCGGGTGAGCACCCCGCGCTCGCGCAGTCCCGCGACCAGCCGGGTCGGGATCGTGGGGTCCTCGGCGACGACGTCCGGCTCCAGGGCCACAGCGGCGAGCAGCCCCGCCCCGGACCGCACCTCGCGCACGTACGAGTGCCCGCGCAGGGGCACGAAGGCCGCCGTCAGCGCGAGCTTCAGCGAGGCCACCTGATCGACCAGGCCCTCCCCCTCGAGGATGTCGAGATTCGCCATCGCGGCAGCGGCGGCCGACGCATGGCCGGAGTAGGTGTATCCGTGTCGCCAGACGTGGCCGGACTCCTTCCAGAACGGAGCCGACACCGTCTCGCCGACGAGCACGGCACCCATCGGCACGTAGCCGGAGGTCAGGCCCTTCGCCGTGAGGACGAGGTCCGGCTCGATGCCCTCGGACCCGAACCAGCGGCCCGTCCGACCGAATCCGGTGATGACCTCGTCAGCGACGAAGATGACACCACGCTCGCGGCAGATGTCGCGCACAGCCGCGAGGTACCCGGCCGGCGGTGCGTAGACGCCGCCTGCGCCGATGACCGGCTCGCAGAAGAATGCCGCGACGCGATCGGCCCCGATCTCGTCGATGCGGTGGGCGAGCGCGTCGGCGTCGTCCCAGGGAACGCTGACGATTCCGGCCTCGAGCGGACCGTAGCCGGCGCGGTTGGCGGGGATGCCGGCGAGCGACGTGCCGCCGAGGTGCATGCCGTGGTACGAGCGATCCCGGTGGATGAACACCGTGCGGTTCACCGAGCCCTGGAGCTGCCAGTAGTGGCGCACGAGCTTCACGGCGGTGTCGACGCTGTCGCTGCCGCCGCTGGTGAAGAACACCTTGGCGTTGGGCATCGGCGCAAGCGCTGAGAGCCGGTCGGCGAGTTCGAGGGTTGGCCGGATCGCGAAGTCGCCGAACGAGGAGTACGAGGCGATGGTCGACATCTGCCGGGCCGTCGCGTCAGCGATCTGCGAGCGCCCGTGGCCCACGTTGCAGAACCAGAGGGCGGCCGTGGCGTCGAGGTAGCTGCGACCGGACTCATCTCGCACATGCGCCCCGGAGCCGGAGGCCAGTACGAGGTCGTGACCGGCCACGACGGACATGTCGGCGAAGGGGTGCCAGAAGGCCGAGGGCGCTGTGCTCATGGGCGAACTGTAGTCGGGTTCGGGACCCGGTAGCGTCCCCTTCATGGCTGGACGCGCGATCTGCTTCGGGGCGACGGGCTTCACCGGACGCCTCACGGCCGAGGCGATGGTCCGCGCCGGCATGGCCCCGGTCCTGGCCGGCAGGTCGGCCGAGGCCCTCATCGACCTCACCGGGGAGCTCGCGGGACTCGGGCCCATCGACCGGCCGCCGACGTGGCAGGTGGCCGATGCCCGGGATCCCGGCTCCGTGCGGGCGCTGATCACCTCGCCCGACGACGTCATCGTGACGACCGTCGGACCATTCCTGCGGTTCGGCAGCGCCGCGGCCGAGGCCGCCGTCGAAGCCGGCTGCGGATATGTCGACTCCACGGGGGAGCCCGTCTTCATCCGGCGCGTGTTCGAGCATGACGGCCCTGCCGCCGAGCGGACGGGTGCTCGGCTGCTGACCGCCTTCGGCTACGACTACGTGCCGGGCAACCTCGCCGCGGCTCACGCAATCGACGACGCCCGCCGGGCAGGGGGCATCCCGACCATCGTGGAGGTCGGGTACTTCGTGCGTGGAGCCATGCACATGAGCAGCGGCACGCGCGCCAGCATCGCCGGCATGGTCGATGCACCGCCGTTCGCGCTCCGCAACGGCGTGATCACGGGTACGCGCGGAGAGGTCATCTCTTTCGAGGTCGAGGGTCGAGACTGGCAAGCCATGCCGGTCGGCGGTACCGAGCACTTCACGCTGCCTCGCATCGACGGTGACATCCGCGACGTGCACGTGGGACTCGGCTGGGCGGGCAAGTGGACCAAGGCCGCGCACGGGGCTGCCTCTGCCGTCAACGCGGCCGCCGCCGTTCCGGGCATCGGCGGGCTGGTGCGATCCGGGGTCGAGAAGGTCAGCGGAGAGGAGACGGGCATCGGCCCCGATGCCGACACGCGACGGGCCTCCAGCACTCTGGTCGTCGCGCGAACGCGGGACGGCGTCGGCCGCGAACTCAGCCGGGTCGTCGTGACAGGGCCGAGCCCCTACGACCTCACGGCCGAGCTGCTGGCCTGGGGCGCAGCCATGCTGCTCAACGGACGTGCCCGCGGAGTGGGCGCCCTCGGCCCCGTGGACGCATTCGGCATGGACGACTTCGTCGAGGGGTGCGCCCGGATGGGGCTGCACCGTGTCGACTAGTCCCGCCACCGATGTCGCAGCGCCGACCACCCTCCTGGAGTCCGACTGGCGCGATCGTGAGCAGGCGCACCACGAGCGTGTGCAGCCGTGGGTCTCGCCACGTCAGGGCAGGCGCAGCCGCGGCCAGACGCATCCGGTCGACGACTTCCTCTTCGACTACTACCCCTACTCGGTCGCCAGGCTGACCACCTGGCATCCCGGATTCGGGATAGAGGTCACCGGCAGCGTCGGGCGCTTCCTCCAGCATCCGGCCTATCGGCCCACGCCCGACGGAGCGACCGTCGACGCTCATCAAGCGGTCGGCCGGAGTTCTCGACTCGACCTCGTGATCCGCCTGCTGCAGTCGACCTCCGAGCGCGAGCCGGAGTTCGGCTGCTTCGGCATGCACGAGTGGGCCATGGTCTATGGCCTGCCGCAGGGGGAGATCAGGCACGCAGGCCATTCCCTGCGGCTGGCACCGGACGCCATCGTCGACGTGGTCGACTCCGTGGGACTGCGCTGCACCCACATCGATGCGTATCGCTTCTTCACTCCCGCGGCCGCACAGCGCAACAGTCACCACCCCACCCGTGCCACGCAACCAGATCTCGAGCAGCCCGGCTGCGTGCACGCGACCATGGATCTCTACAAGTACGCCCAGTGGTTCCATCCCGCTGTCCCCAGCGAGCTGACGGCTGACTGCTTCGAGCTGGCCCGCCGAGCGCGCGAGATCGACATGCGTGCTGCGCCCTACGACCTCGCGGATCTCGGCTACGAGCCGATCAGAGTCGAAACGCCCGAGGGCCGACGCGAGTACGCAGCAGCTCAGCGCAATCTCCTCGCGCGTGCCGAACTGCTGCGCGCCCGGCTCCTGGAGGCGCTGCACCGCCTACGCGAGGGCATACGCCATCTGCCCGCGTGCTGAGCCGGGGAACTCGGAGGGCGCATGACCTGACTGCCGAGGCCTCGGTGCGGCACGATAGGCCCGTGACGGACGAGCGACGGACCTGGACCCTGCTGACCAACCACGGCCGGATCCTGCTCATGCTCGCCCGCGACCCGGACGCCCGACTCCGCGACCTCGCGGACGAGGCGGGGATCACCGAGCGCTCCGTGCAGGCGATCATCAGCGATCTGGAGGCGTCCGGCTACGTCACCAAGCACCGGGTGGGCAGGCGGAACACGTACCGGGTGAACCGTCGGCGCCCCTTCCGGCACTCAGCCGAGTCGGGCCACCAGGTCGGCGAGCTGCTCGACCTGTTCGCCGCAGAGTGACCCGTATCACATTTCAGGATTTGCAATACCGGAAAATTATCTCCACTATATCCCCTGACTGCGAGGGGAGAGTGGCATGGGCATCGAGGACGCGGCGCAGCTGGCCCTGCGCAATCTGACTTCTATCCCGGTTCTGGCCTTCGTCGCCGGAGTCCTTGCGATGAGCGTGCTCAAAGCCGACCTCCGGCTTCCCGAGCCGGTCTACCGCGTGATGTCCTTCTACCTGCTGCTGGCCATCGGGCTCAAGGGCGGGGTCGCCCTGCGCGAATCCGGCGTCTCGGGCCTGCTCGCGCCTGCAGCGATGGCTGTCGCCCTCGGCGTGCTCATCCCGCTCGTCGCCTTCCACTCCCTGGCCGTGCTCACCCGCCTCGACCGCGCCGACCGCGGGGCGATGGCCGCGCACTACGGATCGACGTCCCTGGTCACATTCACGGCGGCGATGGCTCTCGTCACGACCATCGGCCTGCCCTTCGAGGGGCACCTGGCGACCCTCGTGGTGATCCTCGAGGTGCCCGGGATCATCGTCGGCCTGGCCCTCGCCCAGCGCCGGCCGTCCCAGCGTCGGGCGGCGACCCGCCATCGCGCCCTCGTCGGCGCCGGCGCTCCCGATGACGGCAGCCTCGAGCACGGACGCCACCCCGAGGACGCGACATCGACCCGACCCGGTGAAGCAGGCTCCGACCACGAGCCGGCGAGCGGGTGGTCCGATGCCCTCCGCGAGGTGCTGACCGGTCCCTCGATCCTCCTCATGGCCGGTGGGCTGGTCATCGGGGTGGTGGCCGGGCCGACCGGCTACGAGCCCGTGGCCCCCGTCTTCACCGGCCTGTTCACCGGGGTGCTGGCCCTGTTCCTGCTGCACCTCGGAGCAGTGGCCGGCCGCCATCTCGGCACCATCCGCACCGCCGGACCCGGACTGGTGTTCTTCGCCCTGGCGTTCCCCATCGCTGCGGGTGCCGTCGGCGTCCTCGCCGGCGCCGCCATCGGTATGACAACGGCGGGGGGTGCG
>JBIIJX010000039.1:0-14461 GCA_044233495.1 Candidatus Nanopelagicales bacterium | reverse complement strand
GGTCGCGTGGGAGACGCCTTCTGGGGATTCCAGCTGCACGGCGTCGTTCCCGACATCGTCACGATGGGCAAGCCGCTCGGCAACGGCCATCCCCTCGCGGCCGTCGTCACGACGCCGTCGATCGCCGCCTCCTTCCACAACGGAATGGAGTACTTCAACACCTTCGGCGGCAACCCCGTCAGCGCCGCGATCGGCCAGGCCGTGCTCGACGTCGTCCTCGACTCCCGCCTGCAGGCGCACGCCCGCGATCTCGGTGACTACCTGCAGCAGCAGGTGCGCGCGATGATGCCGCACTCGCCCCTCATCGCCGACGTGCGCGGCCATGGTCTCTTCCTCGGTGTCGAGCTCATGCACGACGGTGCGCCGGCCACCGCGGAGGTGGCGGAGATCATCGAGTTCGCCAAGCGGCGGGGAGTGATGCTGTCCAGCGACGGCCCGGCCAACAACGTCTTCAAGATCAAGCCGCCCCTGGTGGTGCAGAAGACGGACGTCGACACCTTCCTCGAGGTGTTCCAGGACGGCCTGGCCGCCGTCGCACGCTGATCACATCAGCTCGGGGTAGTGCCTCCGCACAACGTCCGGATAGCTGCGCACGTAGTAGTTCCAGAGCATCTCGCCGTACACGGTGGCGCTGCTGCCGCGCGTGCCGCTCTCACCTGCCAGCAGCTCGTCGCGCTTGGCCATGAAGCCTGCGTCCCGGTGGCGCGGGCTGGCCGCCACCGCCTCGGCGAACCGGGGATCGAGATCGAGGGGTGCGAGGCTGGCACGCAGGTCGGGCCCGTGGAAGTAGGCCGCCGAGAACCTCGGCTCACGACTGATGACGCGGTGGGTCGTGGCGATGAGGTAGTTGCCCGTCATCGACTGGAGCATCTCGCCGAGGTTGACGACGAAGGCTCCGCGGCGCGGTGGCACGTCGATCCACTCATCGTCGGGGCTGAGCACCTGCAGACCTCCAACCTCGTGCTGCAGCAGGAGGGTGAGGAAGCCGGCGTCGTGGTGGCTGTTGACCCCCGCCTCACCCTCGGGAGTGGGGGGATACGAGATGAGCTTCGCCAGGGAAAGCGGCCGCTCGCCGAAGGCCCGGCGGAAGGTGTCGGCGCCGAGTCCGAGCCCGGTCGCGAGCACCTCCATCAGCTCGTTCGCGAGGGCCTCCACCCGGGCGAGGAAGCCGGTGACGGTGTCACGGAAGCCAGGCAGCACATCGTCCGGGAGCCACTGGTTCGGACCGTCGAGACGCAGGTAGGGGGGAAGGGAGTCAGGAGCGTATGCGGGGTTCTCGGTAGACAGGTCCAGCTGCTCGCGGTAGTCGACCCGGTTGTCGGTGAGCTCGGCGCCCACGCGCTCCCAGCCGCGGAAGTGAGGGGACTTCACCTTCTCGATCTCGGCCTTGACCTCCTCCGGCAGGGCGAAGAACGCCTGCAATGCCGCGAAGTACGCGTCGATGGCCTCCTGCTCGATGCCGTGGTCGACGAGGGTGAAGAACCCCACCTCATGGCATGCCCGGATGAGCTCGGCAGCGAAGGCCGCACGGTCGACGCCCGGTGCACGCCACTGCGCCAGCGACACCACCGGGATGGAGGTGACCGCGAGGCCGCAATGTGTCGAAGTCACGACACCAACCTATCGAGCGTCCATGGCTGCCGGACCACTGCAGCTATGCTGCGTGTGCTCACGGGGGATGACGGGTCTAGGAGGTCTGGCGTGCGGCACAGCGATCGACCTGTTCGCCGTGGACGCACCGCCTGGCTGGTCGCCCTCGTCGCGCTGGTCATCCCGGCCTGGAGCGCACCTGCCGCGCACGCCGACACCTCCAGTCAGACCTGGACCCTGCGCACCGCCGCGGAGACCCGCGGCTGGGACGGCATCGCCTACGGCAACGGCCTGTTCGTGGCGGTGTCGGTGCACGACACTCGGGGGTCAGGGATCATGACCAGCCCCGACGGAGTCACCTGGACCTCGCGCACTCCTCCGGCGGGCAGCTACGCCTACCGAGACGTCGTCTGGAGCGGCACCCAGTTCGTGGCGGTGGGCAACAGCGGGCGCGCCATGACGAGTCCGGACGGCATCACGTGGACCGGGCGGGCCATGGCGAACCTCACCAAGAACTACTACGGCGTCACCTACGGGGCCGGTGTCTTCGTCGCCGTCGGCGGCAGCACCGGCGCGATCGAGACCAGCCCCGACGGCATCACCTGGACCTCGCGGAGCTCCGGCACGACGAGCAACCTCCGCGACGTCACCTACGGCAACGGACTGTTCGTGGCGGTGGGCAGCACGGCTGTCGGACAGCCGCAGGTGACCACGAGCCCCGACGGCACCACCTGGACCACGCGCTCCGCCGCCGAGGCGAACGGCTGGTACGGCGTGGAGTACGGCAACGGGCTCTTCGTCGCGGTCTCCACGGACGGGACGAACCGGGTCATGACGAGCCCGGACGGCATCACCTGGACGTCGCGGAGCGCCGCCTCCTCGGCCATGTGGCGGTCGGTGGCCTACGGTGCCGGCACGTGGACAGCGGTCGCCGGAAACGGCACCGACGGCTCCGACGCGGATCTCGGCGGCGGCGCCGTCATGAACAGCCCTGACGGCATCACCTGGTACTCGGCGACTCCAGCGAGTACCACGTCGTGGCGAAATGTGACCTACGGCACCGGACTCTTCGTCGTCGTGAGCGACGCCGGCGCTGTCATGACGGCTCCCCCCGCGACCTACTCCGGCGCGCCCGGCCTCGTCGTGCGCCAGTCCGTGCCGCTGGCAGCCGACGGCACCTGCGCCGGGATCGATGACAGCGCCTTCGGCTACGGCACCGGCCTGCAGGGCGGATGGAGCCGGTCCTGGCAGCCATGGCCCAACCAGGGAGCCGGTGGCTACGCCTGCATCCGCGCCCTCGTCCACGTCGGCGGCGGCTGGCGCGTCGACAACAGCGTGGCCTAGCCGCCTGCTGAACTCTGAGGCGCGGCTGTGCCCGAGGGCAGCTGCACGCTGGCACTGACGAGCACGCGTGCGTCGTCGTTGTCGAATCCGGCGCCACCCGGAGCGCTGAACTGGACGGTGCAGCCGCCGCCCGCCGGCGGCAGGTAGAGGGTGTTGCCACCGATCACGCAGCTGCCCGTCGTGGCGAACACGACAGGGGCGCCGTTCCCCGTCGACGAGACCAGACGCACGCGAGTGCCTGCGGCGTACTCGACGACGGAGCCGTCCTGCCACGGCGCGCCAGCGACTCCCTTGACCACGGGGCTGACCGAGATCGGGTTCGCCGGCAGTCGGTCGAGCACTTTCACCGTCTGCTCCACGACATTCGACAGAGTCAGCCGTTCGATGTACTCGCGGATGCCGTTCTGATCGGTCTGGCTCGAGGACGCCTCGACACCGACTTCGTGGAACACCACCTGCACGTCCGCGACTCCCGCGTTGGCCGGAACCCACGGGAACTTCACCAGGTCGCGCTCGACGGGCTTGTCGAGCGACATCCGGCGGCCGTCGACCTTCAGGCTGACTCGCCCCTGACGGTCGTCATCGACATGGACGATGACGTAGGCCGGATCACCCACCCGGATCGTCTGCGGCATGAGCAGCTCTACGCGCTTCGGGTCCAGGCCCGTCGTGAAGTAGGCCAGATCGCTGGTCGAGGGGGCGAAGACCGGGCTGCCGGACCGCGAGTCAGCTGCCGGGACGAACTCTCCGGTGACGGCGTAGGTGGCCTGTCCGGGCGGCGCCCACTCCAGGCGTGCCATGGGTGTGCCGTCGGAGTCGATCCTCACCTCGGCCTCGCCGATCACGCCACGGACGACCTCGCTGAAGATCACCTTCCCCGTGATGTCGCGCGCGGAGGATCCGGCCCATTGGTCACCGGGCGTGATCGTGGCGATGATCGGCGTGTAGCGGTAGCGCGTCGGATTGGTGGGAACGGCCACCTGCGTGGTGGTCGGCATCGCCGTGGTCGTCGTGGTGATGGGCTTGAGGCTTCCCCCCTCGGCGCTGATCGTCCAGGTGCCCGACGTGGGCGGCGTCCAGCGCACCTGGCCCACACCCACGCGATTGATGCGCACGGTGAGCTGCTCGGTGTCCTGGCCCTGCGCCGCGGTGAGGTTCACCGAGCCGCTCGTCTGCCCCACCGCGAGCACGCCCACCGACTGCTCCATCCCCGCGACACCGTTCGTCGTGACGATGACACCGGGTGGGGTGGCCGCCTGGACTGCTCCCGCGGGGACCGTACCGAGAGCGAGGACGGCGACCAGGGGGAGGAGCTTCATGCATGTCAACCTACCCAGTAGCGCGCTGGTCAGGAAGGGATCGTGAGGTTCACCTGCGAGCCGTACCCGTCGCCTCCCGCCGCGACGATAGAAAGAGCGTCCCCGGGGCTGGCGGGAACATTCTGTATGGACCAGCCGTCCGCATCGAAGAACGCGTTCGTTCCCGTGGTCCCCGTGCCATCAAGGCTGGCGTTGGTCCATACGCCAGTGGACGAGTTGTAGATGCTGACACTCGTGATCGACGTGACCGCCGCTTGAGACGTGAATGTGCCGGCGATGTTGTAGGTCGGAGACGTCGCATTCAGCTGGAGGCCATTCACCGACTCGACAACGCCCTCGAGAGCGCCGTAGGACAGGTCGATCTGGACGTTCGCCTCGGACACCGGAATCATCTGCCCCACCGGCAGCCACGCGGCGCAGATCGGGTCGTTCATGAAGTACCACGGGACGTTGTTCGGGGTGAAGCCCCTGGCCGCCGGCGTCAGCACCTGGTCCGTGGTGAACACACCGCCATTGGTGTCGCACTTCACCAGATTGAAGCCGTTCTGGTTGTTCGTGGTGTTGGTGCCACCCGTCCACGTGTAGTTCGGGGACAGGTGCTCGAAGGACTCCGTCAGGCCGAGGTTGAGGTTCAGGTCGTACCACGACTGCCCCGGCGTGTTCGATGGCAGTCCACCAAAGCCGATGTTCATCGAATCGCCGAAAAGGTTCTGGTCGAGGCCCCCCGCGGCCATCCAGAAGACGACCGTCTCACCCGGCGCGGCGGTGAAGTTCCGCTGATACTCAGGCGCCGGCGACTGATACGTCATATTCGGGCACTCGCCCTGGAGCATGAGGCCGAAGAGCGAGCCCGGCGCGTACACCCCGTCCTGCGACGTGAAGATGCCCACCTGGGTCGCGGTGCCGTACGGCACCGTGACGGAGCCGGTCTGACTCTGGTCGGTGGCGTTGGTGATGACGACAGGGACATAGTTCGTCCGCCCGCACTCGCTCTGCACCGGCTGCCAGCCGGTGATGCCGCCGAGTCCCTCGGCGTGGGCAGCCGGGGCGACAGCGGCGCCGAACCCGACGAGGGCGGTTGCCGCCAGCGCGACGGACGCGAGACGCTTCACTGAGGTCACGCCCCCGCGTTCGCGGTGCCGACAAGACTGCTGTTCAGGTACAGAGCGACGGACTGACCGGAAGGGGCGACAGCGTTCGCGAGGAACCACTGCTTCGTCGCCGGGTCCTGACCCACCCACATACCGGACTGCGGGACGCCGCCTACCGGGACCGTGATGGATGGGCCGCCGTTGACGGAGACGCTCGCCGAGGTGATGGTGGCGGTACCGCTACCCGCCATCGCCACCGTATTGCCGCCCTGCCCGTAGGTCTGCGCAGCCTGAACCGAAAATGCGGTCGACGGGCCCTGCGTGTACGCGACGTAGGTCCCCTCGGGCATCCACGCCGCGCAGATCGGCTGATTTGCCGAGTACGACGGGCCGGACGTCCACTGACCGTTGTTGTACGGGGTGAGAATGTTCGACGACGGGTAGATGGAACCATCGGGCATCGTCTGGCATGAAGTGAGGACGAAACCGTCCTGCTGATTCGTGGCGAGGTCGATGCCGCCCGTGTTCTGGTACGTCGCGGTCAGGTTGCTGAACGTGTTTCCGCCGCTGATGAGGTCGGTGGAGTTGTTGAGTGTCAGGCCGAGGTCGTACCACGAGGCGTCCTCGGTCCCCGACGGGAGACCGCCGAAGCCGATGTTGTGCGAACGCCAACCGGTGTTGTTCGAGGTCGACATTCCCAACCCAAACCACATCACGGTTGCGCCGCCGCTCGGCACAGTGAAGTTGCTGCCGAACCCCTTGTAGTTGCTGCCGATGCTGCAACTGATGCCGCTCGGCGAGGAAGCAACCTGTACGGCATCACTTATGGCGTAGGGGACGGTGTAGGAGCCTGTGCGTGTCACGGCTGACGCGTTGGCAACGATGACGGGGAACACGGAGACGGCGTCGTTGCCGCAGGTGATGGTCCCCGGGGTCCAGCTCCCGACGTTCGAGGCGGCGGCCTGAGCGGGTGCGGCCAGCGCGATGCCCGCACTTGCCAAGGCGCCCACGACCGCCGCGGTGATCAGCCTGCTCATCTCGTCTTCCTCGATCGTCCGGTTGCGCAACCTATGGGTTCTACCCATACAGCCGGGGGTTCAAACCTCGTGCTTCCCGCCCCCGTGCCCTCCACTCTAGGTGGTCCTGAAGGGTACGAGATCCCCAGGGGAAAGGGGCCGAGCCGCTCCGCTCGCTACCGTGGGGTGGAGTCACCGGATCGCCGACGGGAGGGACCATGCACAGCTCACGCCCCCAGACGACCTGGACCGTGCCCGCTGCGGTATCTCCGCTGACCAGGCCCACCTACCTCGTCGACGGCCGGTGCGGGTTCTGCACGACGTGGATGGATCGAGTGCAGCGCCTGTTCCCCGGCACGTTCGACGCGGTCTCGCTGTACGACGCCGACCTCGCCTCCCTCGGACTGACCCTCGAGCAGTGCACACGCGAGGGCCACTTCGTTCGGCCCGAGGGGGACTACGTGCTCATCCGGTCCGGATCCCAGTCCTGGGCCGGGATCCTGCTGGAGCAGCGTCCTCCGGCGCGCTGGCTCGGCCAGCTCATGGAGCACCAGCCCGTGCGGGCCGTGGCCGACGCGGTCTACGCGTACGTCGCGCGCAACCGCCACCGGCTGCCGCGCTGAGTGCACCGAGTGCTACGAAAGCTTCGACCGCAGCCACACCCGGGCGTCACCCACGCACGACTGCGGAAGCGAGAAGTGGTCGTCGTGCGGGTACTCACGCGTCTCGATGTCGCCGCCGAGCTTCGTCACGGCCGCGGCGTACTCCGTCTGCCAGGTGACGGGGACGACGGTTCCTCCGTCGAACGAGTCGACGCACATCAGCACGGGAGCCACCGGGCGCGTCTGCGCGGCCGAGCCCTTCGCCACTGCCGCCAGCCACGCTTCCTTGTTGCCGATCTCCTTCTGCAGGATGGGCCCGCGCAGTCGGAACAGCCGGGCGATGGTGTCGTTCAGGTGGTGCACCGGCTGGTGGTTCCAGGCGGAGCGAATGATCTCCTCGCCCAGCGGCGTGAAGACGTCCGACAGCGCGAGCGTCGTCGGATTGGCCGCGTGGAACCCGCAGAACAGCATGACCAGATGCGAGTCGGGCGGCGTCGTCGGATCACTGAGCGCCGATGCCGGGCCGCCCGCTCCAGGATTGGCGAGGACGACCGACGGCACCGCGGGCGACATCGGCACGGTACCCACGAGGGTCAGGTCGCGGTAGTCGTCGGGATCAAGCTCGGCGACCGCGGCAGCCGTGCCTCCGCCCTGCGACCAGCCCATGCAGCCGAGCCGCGTGCCCGCTCCGGTGTCGAGCGCACGCGCGGCGTGCGCGATGTTCACCGCATCGAGTGCGTTGGTGCGGTTGACGACGTACTGGTGCATGCCCTCGGTTCCGAGGCCCTGGTAGTCGGTGGCGCAGACGACCCAGCCGTCGTCGATCAGGCCCTGCAGTCCGGGCACGCCGTAGTCGATCTGCCGGGTGCTCTCCGCGGTGAAGTAGGTGGTGAGCTCACGCGCGGGATCCGGCTGCGCCGACGGGCACGCGGCGTCGCCGAGGCCGGTCGTCCCGTGGCACCACGTCATGATTGGACGGTCCGCACCCGTCGCGGCTGGTGCGATTACCAGGCCGGTCACCTCGTGGGACACCCCGTTGACGTCGCGCGAGGCGTACCGGACCCGCCAGGCGCGGGCCCCGGTGATCGAGGTGGGCTGGTCTTCGGCGCTGATCAGGGTTCCGGGGGTCATGGCGCCAGCGTAGGGCGCACCGGGGTTCGGTGCGGCGGGTCAGATCCCCATGGCCCGGGCGATCACGCGAGTCTGATGCTCCGCGGCCGCACCCAGGGTGGCCGCGGCCTGCGACGTGCACTCGGCCGCGCGCTCCTGAAGGTCGGCCAGCAGGGCGAGGCTCTCACCCGCCTTCGCACTGTGCGCGATGGTGGCGCTGGTGTCGGCGAATCCGTAGACGATCGCCAGGTCGAGGGCGTCACGCTCCCGGCCGTAGTCCAGGCGGCAGGACGACCCGATCGGGGTGCGCACCGGCACGTCGAAGCCGTCGGCCGTGAGCATCGGCGTCGCCCCGTCGGCGTGGTGGTCGAGCAGGTCGATCAGCGGGACACCGACGGGCTCCAGGGTGCCGCCCGGATCGACCAGCACGCGAAAGGCGCGAGCGGTCCAGAACAGGTCGACGGGAGAGGCCGCGTGCACGCGGAAGTCCGGGCGAAGCGCACGCACGGCGTCGACGACATCAGCGCAGAGATCGGGGGCAACACCCGGGTGCGTGCGCACGAGCGCGGGCAGCGCGCCACGCGCGTTGTGGAAGGCCACCTGCAGGGTCAGCAGCTCGACCTCGAGCCCGGTGGCGTCATCCGGGAGAGCCAGCACCTCGAGGGCCTCCTCCTGCCGACCCCACTGCACCCGCATGATGCGCAGGAAGCACGAGCGCGGGACCCGCAGCAGCAGCTCACCCTCGCCGCCCGGGCACATGACCGACGCGGCCCCCTCGCGCACCCGCAGGACGGCATGCGGATGGATCCAGCCACCGGCCTCGACCACTGCCTCGACCGTGCCGGCGAGCAGGTCCGCGACGAGATCGTCGTCGGCGTCGACGTGCCGCCACGGGTCGAAGGTGGACGGCATCGCTACTCCTCGGGGAAGACCCGCTTCCCATCGCGCCAGGTCCCTGTGACGGCGATCCTGCCAAGGGTCAGCGGATCCACGGCGCGGGGGTCCTGGGCCAGCATCACCACATCGGCCCGGAATCCCGGGGCCAGCACACCGCCGCGGTCGTCACCGGCCTGGTACGCGACGGCCCGGGTGTAGGCGACGAGCGCCTCCTCCACGGTGATGCACTCCTCAGGCATCCAGGGATCGAGCATGTCGCCTTCCGTCATCCTCCGGGTCACCGCGACCTGGATGCCCTCCAGCGGCGCCTGCGTCGTGACGGGCCAGTCGCTGCCGAAGGAGACGACGGCGCCCGTCTGGAGGATGGTGCGGATCATGAACTGGCGGTCGGTGCGCTCCGGTCCGAGGCGGGGAGCGGTCAGCTCCACCTGCCACTCGTCGTACTTGGCCCAGTAGGGCTCGAAGTTCGCGATTACGCCGAGTTCGGCGAAGCGCCCGAGATCGGCGTCGTCGACGAGCTGCGTGTGCGCGACGGTCATACGGCGGTCGCGCGGCGGATTGACGGTGACGACGTGCTCGAAGGCATCGAGGGCGTTGCGCACGGCAGCATCGCCGATGGCATGGATATGGGGGTCGAAGCCGAGAGCGTCGACCGCCGCGACCGCGAGGGCCAGCTCCCCCGGCTGCCAGTTGGGCAGCCCGCGGTCGTGCGGGCAGTCGCAGTACGGCTGGAGCAGGGCGCTCGTGGCCGACTCCAGCACCCCGTCGGCGAAGAACTTCACCGTGCGCGTCGTCAGGAGATCACTGTTCCTGGCGCGCACGCGCTCCCGCGCCGCGACGAAGTGGTCGAGCTGATCGCGCCAGGTGTTGGGGTCGCACCACAGACCGAGGTCGACCCGCATGCGCACGGCTCCTGCATCTTCCGCGAGCAGCCATCCGTCGAGGTCATCGGGCTCGACCCAGGCGTCCTGCACCCACGCCACGCCGGTGGACACGAATGCCTCGGACGCGATCCGCACTGACCGGATCACCTCGTCGTCGGACTTGCGCGGCAGCAGGTTGTAGACCGGGCGCCAGGCCCCCCACTCGCGCAGTGTGCCGACCGGGGCGCCGTCGGAGTCGCGGACGATGACGCCGTCATGCGGCTCGGGGGTCTGCGCATCGATACCCGCGCGACGCAGCGCCTCGGAGTTGACCCAGACAGTGTGGTAGTCCGTCGCACGCAGGACGACGGGACGATCCGGGATCTCCGCGTCCAGCCAGGCGGAATGGAAGATGCCCTCGGGCGCGAGCGTATGGTCAAACCCCTCGCCGCGGATCCACTCCCGCTCGGGGTGCTCCCGCGCCCACCGGCCCACCGCGGCGGCGATCTCCTGCGGCGTCGCATGGTCGCGCACGGGCGCAATCAGGAACTCGTACCCTCCGGGGATCGGGTGCGCGTGACCGTCACGGAAGGCCGGAGCGACGAACGCTCCCTGTGCGTCCACAACCTCGTCGGCGCCCACCTGCTGCGCGGCGTCGCCGATGGCCAGAATGCCCTCCTCCGAGAAGGCGAGGGCATTGCTCACGGTGATGGAGCCGACAGCGCCGTCGCCCGTCCACACCACAGCGTTCTCGATGCGGGTCACGCCCATGAAGCACTCATTCCCTAGAGGCCATGCGCGTTCTTCGCCACGGCCACGGCATCACTCTGCGCCTGCGTGAGCAGCGACTCAGGCTTGTCGTCGAAGGTTCGGTACAGAGGGTGGATCACATCGACATCAATGCCGCTCATCTCGCTGAGCACGCTCACTCCGCACAGCGGCACATACACCGGCGAGTATCCCCCTTCATGCGTCAGGACCATCCGGCCATCGCACACCTCGTCGGCAACATCCATCATCACCCGGGTCATCGCGCGATAGCCGTCCGCCGTGACGGCCATGCGCCCGAGCGGATCGAAGCAGCTGGCATCGAATCCGCTGGGAATGACGATGACATCCGGTCGATGGCGACGCACGGCGGGCACCACGAGTTCGCTCAGAGCGTGCAGGTAGCCACCATTGCCCGTCCCCGCCGGAAGCGGCACATTGATCGCGAAGCCCTCGCCAGCGCCACCGCCCTGTTCAGCGACGGCTCCAGAGTCGGCCGGGAACAGCTGGTCCTGGTGCAGCGAGATGGTGAGGACGTCGGGGTCCTCCCAGAAGATCGCCTGCGTGCCATTGCCGTGGTGGACGTCCCAGTCCATGACCACCACTCTCAGTCCGGGGTGCAGAGCTCGGGCCCGCGCCACCGCGATTGCGGCATTGCCGAGCATGCAGAAGCCCATGCCCGTCTCCGGACGTGCGTGATGGCCCGGTGGTCGAACGAGTGCGTAGGCATTGGTGACCTCACCGGCGAGGACCGCATCGAGGGCGGCCACCGTGCCTCCGGCGGCCAGTCGGGCGATGTCGAGACCGCCGTGACCGAACGGACTTGTGCCGTCGCCCGCGTCACCTCCACGCGGCTGTGCACTCTCGCGGATGAGCCGATCGAGGTAGTCCCGCGTGTGGCACCTGAGGATGTCCTCGTCCGAGACCGGTTGCGGATTCAGGCGTACCAGGTGCTTTGCCAGTCCCGACACCTCGACGAGCGACGCAAAGCGCTGCTTGCTCTCCGGTGACTCGAAGTGGAAGTAGGGCTGGTTCGTGGTGCTGTCGCCAGGCAGCAGCCCCGCGTTGGAACCGGTGTCATGCCAGCCGTACAGCTCATGCCAGACATAGCCCGTCGTCACGTACACCCCCTATGTCCAAGACTTCTCCTCCTGGTTCCAGGCGCCACCGGGCAACGCACCAGGCTTCTGGAAGGCGTCCAGAACATTCTTCATGATCTGCGAGACGTTGTTCTCGAAGCCGAAGGAGGGCAGCGCGCTGATCCACGCGATTGAGCCCGTGGAGAACACCGCACCGTCATTGCCGGACGTGAAGTAGGTCATGTCAGCGCGCACGGTGTCACTCTGCGTGCCCAGAGTGCCCGGATGGTTGAACAGGATGTCCTCGACGACCCCCGCATAGTTGTCGCTCCAGCTCGTCGAAGAAGCGAGCAGTTTCGTGTGTGGGGGGGTGCCGAGCTCGAGGTCATAGCGCTCAGTCTCGAGACCGGCAGCCCCGCCCAGTGCAAGCCCGAAGTCCCCGAACACATCGCCATCGACCCCATCGAAGATCCAGGCCACCGACTTGTGGTAGCTGTCGGGCATGCGACGGTAGGGGTGGCACTCGTCGAACCCCTGGGTCGTGAATCCCACGCCGGTGAGTTTCTGCGGCGCCCGTGCGCGGTTGCGCCAGATGCCGCCGCGCTCCGCGCTCGTCTGGTGGTGGTACTCCCCCGGCTCCGCCTGCCAGGCCCGCATGCCCGCCTCGCCCTTGCGCACCTCCATCAGGTGCGGCTCGTCATCACGGTAGGTGGTCACCCAGTAGAACCCGTTCCCGCCGAGGTACATCAGGCGCCCGCCCGAGGCGATGTACTCCTCGAGGTCGTCGAGCCCCTGCTCGCTCCAGTACTCGGGGTGAGAGCCGGTGAGCACGACCTGGTAGCCCTTGAGCAGGTCGCGATCGGCGGCGAGGTCGTGGTCCGTCGCGACGTCGTAGGCATAGCCGTGGTGCTCAAGCCAGCCGATGAGCGACAGGTCGCGTGGGAACTGCCACACCGTGCCGATCGCGCTCGAGCGCCAGCGAGGGCGGATGTTCAGGATCGGCCGCTTCCAGCTGGAGAAGCACACTCCGGCACCGTCGACCCAGTGGTCGTACGTCGATCGGCCGAACACCGGATCCTGGTAGTAGTCCGCCTCCTTCTCCGTCAGGACGGGTGCGTGGGCGAGGATCGCCTGGCCCACCGGCACGTGGTGCACGATCATCTCGTTCGCGTAGGCGAGGTAGGAGTTGGTCGGCATCAGCACCAAGATCGGTGCGGTCGGCCTGGCGGGTGCGACGAAGAACGGGATGTGGTCCTGTGCGTCACCGGCCGTGATGCGCGCGGCGTAGCAGCCGCTGCGGGTGCCCTCGGGCACGCGCCAGGTGGCCGTGGTCTCCCAGCCGCAGTCGGTGACGGCGTCGTCGTGGAAGGCCACGCCGCCGTACTCCGCGGGCGCGACTCGCCAGTCGTCGTGCCGGCCCGACCAGTTGTAGCCGGTCATGGCACGCACCGGCCGGTGGACGCCGATGCCGTCGAGCCCGCTCCCGGAGACGTCGCGGATCACGTCGTCGATGCCGGAATCGCCATACCCCAGCGTGGTGTCCCACGAGGCCACCGGGCCGAGGTCGGCGATCCCTGTGGTCGCCAGGCGTCGCAGCTCCGTCGTGCCGAGCGCCCGGTCGAACACGGCGCTGCGGTCGATCTTGCCGTTGAACAGGAACTCCTTGAAGGGTCCTCGCAGCGAGGCCGAGTTCATCGCGGCGCCCCACATGAACGGCGAGGCGGACGGCCGGATCCTCGTCCTGAGCCGCTGGCGCACCTCGGCCTGGTGGTCGAACGGCGCCACCCGCCCGAGCCTGCCGTTGTAGGCGTTCACGACAGCCTCGTGGAAGAGGGTGGCCTCGCCGGAGCCAGCGTCGTAGCTCACGCCGACGACGTACCAGGTGTGGTGCACGAGAGGCACCGAGCTGACGATCTCGTCAGTCTCCCGGCCGTCGCCCACCCAGAAGGCGAGTCGGCCCTGCGCGTCGATGCCGAGGGCGTAGCCGGCAGTCTCGTCGAGCGCGAACTTGCCGAGGATGACCTGACGTCCCTTCATCGGCGTCGTCGGGAACACGAGGGCCGCCATCGACAGCGATCCGGTGAAGTCGAGCCGACCCTGCGGGTCTGCCACGACCACGGCGTTTCCGATGTCGACGAACTGCCTGCGCACCGCGTACTCACCGTTGACGTCAGCGGCGATGACCTCCTCGATGAAGCCCGGCCCATCGGGATGCTCGTCGCCATGGATCAGCCGCACGATCTCGAGCTGCACAGAGGTCGCGTTCTCGGCGCTGACCTTGATGTCGACTGCGTCACCGGGCTTGACGTTCACCTGGTCGGTGTAGCCGGTGAGGGAGATCGTTGCCATCACTCAACTCGCTCTCAGATCGTTGATCCGACGGAGGAACACCGCGTGATACGCGGAGTCCAGGCTTTCGTAGACCTTGTCGTCGACGACGCGCGGAGGGACTCCCGGGAGTCCGCTGAGGGCGACGACCCGGTACCGCGCGAAGGGCTCCTCGCAGTAGACCGCGTACTTGTCGGGAATGGGCGCCTTGCGGAAGTAGTTCAGCATGCGCTCGAGGTGGTCGGAGTGCTGCCCGAGCGGCTTGCGCTCGTGCTCCTGGATGATCTCCGGCGAGATCCAGCCACGGAGCCGGTCGCGCAGATTGCGCTCGAACACGCGCTGCACGATGACGGCCTTGTCGTGGATCTCGGGTGCCTCCTGCGGGAGGAACTCCGCGTACCGGCTGGTGATCGAGGATCGGTGCTGCGTCTGCCTGCGCTGCCGGATGTCGCGC
>JBIIJX010000232.1:0-3697 GCA_044233495.1 Candidatus Nanopelagicales bacterium | reverse complement strand
AGTCACGGGGGTCGACCTCGAGCTGGCGCTCTACCTGCACGATCGTCGGCGCGACGAGCAGCAGTCGACCGGGCTCACCGGGGACAGCGCCGAACGTCTCGAACTGGCCGAGCACCTTGGTCGACAGCCAGGCCAGCACCGCGCCCAGCTGCAGGGCGGTGCCGCGCGAGCCCAGACCGCGGATCACGGCAGGCGCGGCCTGGGTGCGCTCGGAGAGCGTCTCCCACGAACCAAGCACCGTGCGCATGCCGGCGACGTTCGATGCGATCCAGGTGCCTCGGTCGACCACCACCGCCGGTGACGTCTCGGGGGCCGTCATCCCGGTGACGTCTCTCACCGGCACGACGGACGCGCGAGCGAGATCGCGCAGCATCGCGACGGCATCACGGGCCTCGTCGCCCGTGGTGTCCGGACCGGACGGAGCGAACCGGCGGCCGGTGGCCAGCGCGAGGTCCCAGTCGATGACCTCGGGGCGGTCGTCCGTCATCGGTGCCACGCGTCAGCGCGCATCATGCGGTGCATCCGGCGCCGGCGGCCGGCACACGACGCCGACGAGGGGGGTCGGACCCTGCGAGTGAAGCGTGACGTCGCCCGCCGCGAACGGCACGAGGATGACGTCTCCACGGGCGACCTCCAGGGAGCCGGTGCTGCTGGCCAGCACCCCGTGACCCTCGAGGACGAGGACGACGCCGAAGCCGGCGTCAACGGTGATGGCGCCGTCGGACGCGTCGAAGCGATGGGCACGGAAGTACGCGTCAGCAGCGGCCGGCATCGCGGAGTGCAGCCCGGCACCCTCGATGGCCTCGCGCGGCAGGACGAGACGGTCGAGATCGGCGTCCGAGACGGCCGAGAGGTCGACCGCCTGCAGGGCCGTGTCGAATCCGAGGTCGAGGTGGCCGTCCTTCACGCCGTCGACGGCGAAGCCCTGCCACTCCAGCAGGATCGACAGGTCGGTCGGCTCCTGCAGTTCGAGGACGAACACCCCGGAGGCGACCGTGTGCGGGAGACCGGCCGGCACGAGCATCGCATCACCCGGCCGGACGACCCGGCGGCGCAGCGACGCCAGCAGCGCGTCGGCGTCCTCCGCGGCGACCCATGCGGCGATCTGCTCGCGGGTCATCTCCTCCGCGAAGCCGACACCGACCTCACCGCCCTTCGGGGCGTCGAGGACGTACCAGGCCTCGGTCTTGCCGTGCGCCAGACCGAGGTGGGTGCGGGCGAACTCACGGTTCGGGTGCAGGTGCACGGGCAGCCGCTGGTCGAGGTCGAGCAGCTTGATGAGCACCTCGATGCCGGCGCCGTAGCGCGCGACGTGGTCGGCGCCGAGCCAGGCCAGCGGATCACCTTCGATCGCCTCGAGGAGCAGCCGGCCGTCGGGCAGCACGCTGAAGCCCTGCGGGGCCTGGCCGAATCGCGCGGTGGTCGAGGCGATCCACTCCTCCGGTCGCTGAGGACCCCCCGGGCCATGGCGCAGGGCGCCGATGCGATCGCCACCGCGGTAGAAGTGGTCGAACTGGTTGACCGGCAGCAGCACGGGAGTGGGGGCAGCGGTCATCTGTGGTCTCCTCGGCGTGCGGTCGTCGACAGGACATCATTGCCCCTGCCGGGTCGTGGTCGCGCGCCGTCACCCGCAGCCGCACGTGGCCAGCGTGCTCGCGACCACGTCCATTGTCTCCCGCGATCGCCCCAGCGAGCGAGCCCTGTCGTCGACCATGGCGAAGGCGAGAGTGCGTCCGTCGCGGTCGAGCACCGTTCCTGCGAGGGCACTGACGCCGGTCAGTGTGCCGGTCTTGGCATGGACGAAGCCCCGGCCGTCGCGCGTCGCCGCCGAGGTGAAGCGGTCGGCGAGGGTCCCGGTGAGCCCGGCGACCGCAAGCCCCGCGGGGATCGCCGCCAGTTCGGGCGGTGCACCGGTGACGGACGTGGCGAGCAGGTCGGCCAGGAACCGTGCGGGCAGGCGATTGGCGCGTGAGAGGCCGCTGCCGTCAGCGAGGGTGACACCGTCGACGTCGATGCCGAGACCGGCGAGCGCCTCCTTCGTGGCCCGCGCACCCCCGGCGAAGGAGGCATCGCCGAGCAGGTCTCCGCCGACGAGGTGCGCGAGTGCCTCCGCGTAGTCGTTCTCGGAGTCGGTCAGCATCCGCTGCACGATGTCGCCCACCGGCGGAGAGTCGGTGCGCGCGACCTCGCGTGCCGCTGCGCCGGGCGGGCCTGGCCGGATCCGGCGGACCTTCAGCCCCTCGGCCTCCAACGCGGCGGCGAAGATCTGCGCCGCCTGCCGTGCCGGATCCGCGACCCGGGCGCTGGCCCCCGGGCGCACACGACCACCGTCGACGACGAGCGCGCTCACCGGTGCCGCGACGCCGGATCCGGCGAATCCGGCGGCCCAGCCCGGGCCGAGGGCCGGGCCGGTGAAGGCCGTGGCGTCGTAGCGGACGGTCACTGCCGTCTGCGTGCCGAAGTCCTCGGCCACCTGCTCGGCCATGCGGACGAGATCGGTGCGCCGGAGCGTCGGATCCCCGCCACCGACGAGCACGACGGTGGCGTCCTCCCGGTAGGCGATGGTCGGCAGGCGGGTCTCGGCGCCGAGCACGTCGAGAGCGGCCGCGGCGGTGGCCAGCTTGGCGGTGGATGCGGGGATCCGCGGTCGCCCTCCCCTCGCGTCGAAGAGCACGGTGCCGTCGGTCGGGTCGATCACCACCACGGAGGCGGAGCCGAGGGAGCGGCGGACGAGGCGGCCGATGGCCGACGAGACCCCGTCAGGTGTCGGGCGCGCGGCGACCGGGGAGGCCGGAGGCAGCACCGCCGGCGCCGGGGCTTCCGGAGGTCCGTCCGCCGCGGCGGCCGTGGCGCCTGCGCTGAGCAGTCCGGTGATGCAGACAGCGGCCGCGGCGACTGCCGTGATGCGCGCGCAGACGGATGCTCCCGCCGACCTGCCCGCCGACCTGCCCGCGGAACGTCCCACCGGCTCTTCCTCTCCCCAGTGTCGGGAATCGGCCCCCGTTGCAGGGGACCGGCCCCCGCCGTACGGAACACTAGGACAACCACCGCGCGACGATCCCGTGCGCCGGACCCGGGAGGAAGCCATGGAGCCGCTCGTCTTCGACGTCACGATCGAGATTCCGGGCGGCAGCCGGAACAAGTACGAGATGGACCACCACACCGGACGGATCCGTCTCGACCGCATGCTGTTCACCTCGACCCGCTATCCCCACGACTACGGGTTCATCGACGACTCCCTCGGTCTCGATGGCGATCCGCTCGATGCCCTCGTTCTCGTGCAGGAGCCCACCTTCCCCGGAGTCGTGATCTCCTGCCGCGCCGTCGGGATGTTCCGGATGACGGACGAGGCCGGCGGTGACGACAAGGTGCTGTGCGTGCCGGCAGGCGACCCCCGGATGGAGCACCTGCGCGACATCCACCATGTGGCCGAGTTCGACCGCCTGGAGATCCAGCACTTCTTCGAGGTCTACAAGGACCTCGAGCCTGGCAAGAGCGTCGAGGGGGCGACCTGGGTGGGGCGCGCCGAGGCGGAGAAGGAGATCCGCGAGTCCTGGGACCGCTTCCGGACGACGGCCCCCTGAGCCCGCCGCACACCCGATGCCCCCAGCGCGGGCGGCCCAGGAGGAAAGGTTAACGACAGGTGAACGCGATTCAAATCAGGGATGTACCGTACATTGCTTTGCCGTGCTACTGT
>JBIIJX010000229.1:0-3709 GCA_044233495.1 Candidatus Nanopelagicales bacterium | reverse complement strand
ACTCGCGTCCGGCACGGCGGTAGACGTACACCTCGCCGCCGTGACGATCCTCGCGCGGCGCCCGACCCATGACCTCCGGCAGGTGCTCGGCCCGCACCGTGTCGATCCTCGCGCGCTTGGTGCCGGCGCTCATGAGCTCGGCGAGGTCGGACCACATCGCATCGAACTCCTCGCGCTCGACATCGCACCCAGGTCGATACGGGGATATCCCGTGGCGGAACAGGACCTCCGCCCGGTAGATGTTGCCGACGCCGGCGAACACCTGCTGGTTCATGAGCAGCGCCCCGATCGCCATCCGACTGCGGTGCACCTTCGCCCACGCACGCTCGGGGTCGGCATCCTTGCGGATGGGATCGGGGCCGATGCGGGCCACTGCAGCCTTCTTCTCCGCTTCCGTGAGCACCTCGCACACCGTCGGGCCACGCAGTTCGGCGTACTTCTCGTCGCTGATGATGCGCATGCGCACCTGCCCCCGAGGATCAACGGGCGCACCGGTGCGGAATCGCCACTTGCCGAACAGCCCGAGGTGGACATGGATCCACAACCGGTTGTCGAAGCCGATGAACAGGTGCTTGCCGTGGGCCTCCACCTTCGTGACGGTCCGACCGTCCACCTGCGCGGCTCCGTCCGCGAACCGGCCCTGCGGGCTGTCGACGTGAACGGCACGTCTCGCGAAGGCCCGGCCCAGACGCCTGGACTGGTGGTGGATCACATTCCCCTCAGGCATGGTGCTGCATCCTGACACCGCCTCGCCTGAGGCGCACACTGGAGCCGTGGACGCTGACGAGACGATGTGGAGCCAACGCGTGGAGGCGGCTCTGCTCAACGGCGACGGCCCCGCATTGCGTTCCCTGTATGCGGAGGCGCTGGTGATCTACGGCGACGGAGCCAACCAGCGCTGGGCGCAGGCACTCTCGGCCTTCGACTCGTCCGCGGTGACCGGCTGACCCTCCAGTGGCATGCTGCCCGCATGACGGTGATCGGGATCGACGGCTACCCCGCGGGCTGGGTGGCCGCCCGCGTGGAACCCGGATCACCCGCCGTCACCTGGGTGACAACCGACGTTGCCGGCATCGGCTCCCTTCTCGACCCGACCTGCATCGTCGGTGTCGACATGCCGATCGGACTCGCCGAGGAGGGCTGGCGCACCTGCGACCTCGAGGCGAAGTCCCACCTGGGCCGATCCGGTTCCCGGGTCTTCATGACGCCGCCCAGAGCGGTGCTCGAGCTCGGCATCACCGCCCCGAACGCCGAGGTTCAGGCCTTGAGCCGCCGCCTCACCGGGCAGGGCACCAGTCGCCAGGCCATGGGGCTGGCTGAGCGGATCCTGGCCCTCGACGCCGCTTTGGCCGCGTTGCGCTCCGACGACCGCGCCAGTGTCGTCGAGGTGCATCCGGAGCTCTCCTTCACCGAGCTGACCGGCCGCGTCCTGGCGTCGAAGAAGTCCGCCGCGGGCGTGGGCCAGCGCCTCCTGGCCCTGCGCGCCTGGCTGCCGGACCTCGACCGGGCGCTCGCCGGTGCACCCGCGGATGTGCCCGTCGACGACGCCCTGGACGCCCTCGCCTGCGCATGGAGTGCAGATCGATGGCGCACAGCCCGGGCGCGCACCTTGCCCGTGGATGCAGGGGCACCCCCGTGCATCGTCGTCTGACCATCACGTCGTCTGACCGGACATGTACGCCCTCAGGACGGGATTTCCCGTCCCCGGCACCTACAGTGGATGCCATGACGCTGCGATTCGTACGCCCGCTGCTGATCGTCGCCCTCGCCGGCACGATGGCCCTCACGGTGGCTCCCGCGGCTTCGGCCGCCCAGCCCGTGAAGAAGTACCCGATCCTCCTCGTCACCCAGACCTCCACGCAGGTGCGACTCGCGCCCGGTGAGCGGGTCCGAATCCAGTTGTCGACGAACGTCACGACGGGCTACTCCTTCATCGCGACCGGAGGCTGCTGCGCCGACGGAAACCTCGACGTCGCGACAGTGTCCAAGGGCGTCTACCGGGCTCCCACGGGCACCCTCGTCGGCGCTCCCGGGACAACCACCTGGACGGTGACCGCCAAGCGCTCCGGCACCACCGACATCACCGTCGTGACGCGGCCCCCCGGGGTCCAGAACACGATGCAGGACGAGCAGATCGCCCTGATCCACCTCATCGTCTCGGAGTGAGGTCATGAAGCTCACCGCACTGCGGCCCCTCGCAGCCATCTCCCTCGCCGGCGCACTCGCCGTGGCGTCCGCGTCCTCGGCCTCGGCTGCCGTCACCGTGCCCACGGACGTCGCAACCGCACTGGCCGCGTTCCCGACCGACCCCCAGAGAGCGATGAACTCCTGGGTGGCGTGGGCACAGACACAGCCCATGACCACGGAGGAATCCTCCGCCCAGGCTCGAGTCGACTGCCGCATCGACAGCGCCCAGGTCTCCCGCTGCACGTCCTACGCGCCCAACCCCTCGGGCAAGAAGTGGAACCGTGAAGGGGTCACGTACACCCTCGCCAATGGCACGACTCAGGTCTTCAAGTCCAAGGGGAAGTGGGTCAGGAACAACTTCGGCGCGAACCAGAACCCGTTCACCAACTCCAGCCGCTTCTACTCGTACGACTACTGGCTGCCCTGGCTGACCCCGGGCAGTTCGTACACCACCGTCGTCGACGCGAACGGGTGGTACAGCGTCCAGACCCAGAACACCAAGGGTGGGGAAGACCAGCTGCCGGTCACGATGGTCAAGGTCGCACCCGATGGGCTGACGGCAAAGTTCCTGCAGCAGTACCAGGACGGCAGGATCGCCATCAGCCAGACGATAACCCTGCAGGACGTGCCTGACATCAACGTGCCTCAGGCCACGAAGCAGCAGCGCTAGTCGAAGATCGGCTCCACGTTGCGGGTGCGCTTGAGCTCGAAGAAGCCGGGCGTGCCCGCGACGAGGATGCACCCGTCCCACAGACGCCCGGCAGCCTCGCCCTTGGGCGCTGGGCTGAGCACCGGGCCGAAGAAGGCGACCGGCTCCCCCGAGGGTCCCGGGAAGGCGACCACCGGGGTGCCCACATCCTGGCCCACCAGGGTGATGCCTGCCTCGTGACTCGTCCGCAACTCCGCGTCCACATCGGTCGTGTTGCCCACGGCGGCCAGCTCCTGCGGGAGACCGACCTCGGCGAGGGCCTCGCGACACACCTCCTCGAAGTCACTGCGGCCCTGCAGGTGGATTCGCCCGCCAATCGCCGTGTAGAGCGGCAGCACGACATCGTCTCCGTGCCGGACCCGGGCCGCCGTGACCACGCGCACTGGGATCCAGGCCTTGACCATGAGCTCCCTGTACTCCTCGGGGACGTCCCGCCCCTCGTTCAGGACCGCGAGACTCATCACGTGCCACCGCACGCTGACATCACGGACCTGCTGCACCTCCAGCATCCACCGGGAGGTCATCCAGGCCCACGGACACAGGGGGTCGAACCAGAAGTCGGCCGTACGCGGCGTGTACTCGCTCATGATGGTTGGATTCCATCATGAGCGCTTCCGAGAACATCACCCGGGCCGAGGCTGCCGATCGCTCGGCCCTGATCGCAGTCGATTCGTACGAGGTCGCCCTCGATGTGACCCCGACCGGCCCGACCTTCCGATCGGTGACCACCGTCCGGTTCAGCTGCCGGAGACCGGGTGCGTCAACGTGGATCGATCTGATCGCCGACTCCGTGCGCGCGGTGACACTCAACGG
>JBIIJX010000230.1:0-3709 GCA_044233495.1 Candidatus Nanopelagicales bacterium | reverse complement strand
CGCTCGGCGATGTCGTCGAGGGTGAGCAGGTAGGGCGTGCCGCGCAGGTTGAGCGTGAGCTTCCCCTTCGCGAAGCCGCAGAACCGGCACTTGAACGTGCACACGTTCGTGTAGTTGATGTTGCGGTTCTTCACGAAGGTCACGACGTCGCCGTTCACGCGTGCACGCAGGTCGTCTGCGAACTCCGCGATCGCCGCGACCTCAGGACCACGAGCGGCGAAGAGCGTCACGAGTTGCTCGACCCCGGCCTCCTGCCCTGCCGCGACCCCGTCGAGGACCTCTGCCACGGCGGAGCCCGCCCTGCCCGCAGCGGGCAGGATCACGGGCGGTGGTCGATCCGCGCCCGAGTACCACTGCGTCGACCGACGGCCGATCTGCACGACTTCGGCACCGGTACCGACATTGGCCGCCGCCTCGTACCGCTCCGGGAAGACGGCACCGGGATCGTCACGGGCAAGACCCTCGGCGTCGGAACGGTCCTGGACCGGGAAGCGGACATCCGGATGCAGCCAGCGCTCGGACCTACGGACGAACTCCGGGTACACGGTCAGTCGTGGCACCAGGGCCATTCCGCGGGACTCAACGGCGGCCCGAAGGACATCGAGGTGGGGCCATGGCCGCTCGGGATTGACGTGGTCGGCGGTGATCGGCGAGACGCCGCCGAAGTCGTCGATTCCGGCATCGAGCAGCACGCCCGGGTCGTCGACGAGGTTGGGCGGCGCCTGCACGTGGATGTCGCCCGGGAGGATGGCCCGCGCCGCGCGAATGGTGTCGACGAGGTCGTCGACGCTGCACGCCGGTGCATCGCGCATGAGGGTGCCCGGCTTGGGGACGAAGTTCTGGACGATCACCTCCTGCACGTGCCCGTGTTCGACATGGGCCGCGGCGATCGCCTCGAGGGTGGCCACGCGATCAGCACGGGATTCGCCGATGCCCACGAGCAGGCCCGTGGTGAAGGGGATGGCGAGCTCACCGGCCCAGCGCAGGGTGTCGAGTCGCCGCTGGGGGTCCTTGTCCGGTGCACCACGGTGGGCCGGGAGGTCCGGGTTGAGCGACTCGAGCATCATGCCCTGGCTCGGCGACACGGCACGCAGCAGCGCGAGCTCCTCGCGGCTGATCGCCCCAGCGTTGACATGCGGGAGCAGGCCGGTCTCCTCGATCACGAGGCGCGCGGCATGAGCGACGTACTCGACGGTGGAGCCGAAGCCGTGCTCCGACAGCCATGCCCGCGCCTGGGGGTAGCGATCCTCGGGCGCCTCGCCGAGGGTGAACAGCGCCTCGTGGCAGCCCACCTCCGCTCCGGCTCGGGCGACCGCAAGCATCTCGTCGACCGTCAGGTACGCGGCCGGCAGATGGGCAGGAGCCTGGGCGAAGGTGCAGTACCCGCAGCGGTCCCGGCACAACTGGGTCAGCGGCAGGAAGACCTTCGGCGAGTAGGTGATCCGCCTCAGGGGATCTGGCACCCGCACTCCTTGGGTCGGTGAGCCGCCAGGGCCGGGATGCGCGAGCGGTGGCCTCATCGTGGCACACGTACCCAGGGTCGCTCATGTGACCTGGGTCACCGGGTCAGGGCGTGATCCTCCTCACGAAGCGGCAGGTTTGTTTGCGCATAAAACAAATCTGAGACACAATCGTGATGTCAAGGCGGGCGACCCCCGCGACGAACCAGTACTACGACAGGAGTGATCCTCCATGAAGCCGCTAGCCAAGGTGTTCTCCTCGCTCTTCGGAGCCGAGGGAACGGACCACGAGTCTGCCCGCATCCGGCAGATGCACCGCGAATGGGACCGCATGCGGGCCCAGGCGCTGACTCCCGCCGAGCGCGAGGAGATCGACGCCATCTTCGCCCGCAACCTCTAGCCTCGGAACCGCCGGGCGACCGTCGGACCGAGCACGCACGCGCCCCCGGCCCACGAGGCTGGGGGCCTTCGCGTTTCCTGCTCCGTTTCCTGCTCCGTTTTCGGCTCAGTGCCCGGACGCGCCGTGCGGGTCATAGGTGCGCGCACACGCCCGTGAGGCGAGCCAGGTCCAGCCCGGCTCCCGCTCGGGCGGCGCCTCGGACACGATGGGCAGCCCCGCTGCAGCCGCATGGCCGAAGCTGTCGTCGACGTGGACCACGTTGTCGAACCCGTGCGCGTGGAGCAGTGAGGCCACGGCCGACGCGCGGTAGCCCGACCCGCAGTACACGTAGACGGACCGGTCGCGCGGGATCTCGCCCATGCGATCGAGCACGTCGTAGAAGGCCATGAAGACCGCTCCGTCCACGTGGCCGGCCTCCCACTCCCGGATCTGCCGGGTGTCGATGACCACGGCTTCAGGATCCGCCTGCCACTCCGACCGCAGACCCGCGAAGGTGACGCGACGGATGGTCCTCGGCTCCTGACCAGGCTCGAGCCAGGCCGCGACTCCGCCCACGGACTGGGCAGCCGGGCGGTCGATGCCGATGCGCACTAGCTCGCGCTGAGCCGCAGCGACCTGCTCGGTCGTGGCTCCGAGGAGGGTCACCGGAGTGCCCCACGGAATCATCCAGCCCAGGTAGTTGATGAAGGCTCCGTCGAGGTCGAAGTTCACGGCTCCGGGCACATGGCCGGCCGTGAACACCTCGCGCGAGCGCAGGTCGACCACCCACTCCCCTGCCGCGATGCGGCGCCGCAGTTCGACGGGATCGGTCGGGGCGGGCAGCGAGAGATCGATCGCGTCCGGGCCCGCCGCGTTGGTCGGACCCATGTGGGCGTAGTACGCGGGGAACACGTCAAGTCCGGTGAGGAGCGTGAGAACGAAGGCCTCCTCGGGCTCGGTGAGGGCGGGGTTGATGGAGCGCTCCTCGCCCAGGGAGGTCTGACGCCCCTCGGTCTGGATCGATGAGCAGAACGACCCGAATCCGTGCGTGGGGTAGATACCGGTGGCACCGTCGAGCTCATTCACGAGTCGATGGGCAGAGTGCCACTGGTCGTGCGCCTGCTTGACCGTCAGATCCGGTGCGACGAGATCCGGTCGGCCCACCGTGCCGTACAGCAGCGATCCCCCGGTGAAGACCGCGCCCGGAGCTCCGTCGTTCGACACGGCGAAGGAGACGTGGTGCTGTGTGTGGCCGGGTGTGTGAATGACCTGCACATCGAGGTTGCCCACGGAGAAGGTGTCGCCATCTCCCACTGCCGTGACATTCGGTTCGCGGAGGTATGCGACATCGACACCTCCGGGGACGATGTAGCGAGCGTCGTGCTGGCGCGCCAGCTGGTACCCGCCGGTGACGTAGTCGTTGTGGATGTGCGTCTCGGCGACGTGCGTGAGCGTCAGGCCGTGCTCCGCAAGGACGCGCAGAACTCGATCAGTGTCGCGCTGCGCATCGATGACCAGGGCGTGGACCCCGTCGTGCACGACGTAGCCGCGATCACCGAGACCGGGCGTCTCGACGATGATGACGTGCGGTGCGCTGGTCGCGGCCATGGGTGCTCCTCGGTCGACAGGTGCTGTCCCGTGAACGGTATACCCCAGGGGGTATAGATCGCAAGCCCACTCAGTCGAAGTCGACGACGACGGGCGCGTGATCGCTCCAGCGCTCGGCGTACGAGGGTGCGCGTCCGATCCGAACTGCGCTGGCCCGCCCAGCGAGCCCGGGCGTGGCGATCTGGTAGTCGATCCGCCAGCCCGCGTCGTTGTCGAAGGCCTGCCCCCGCCATGACCACCATGTGTAGGGACCGGGGCCCTC
>JBIIJX010000058.1:0-11742 GCA_044233495.1 Candidatus Nanopelagicales bacterium | reverse complement strand
TGCGGCCGCCGCCTGCCGGTCGGGTCCGGATTCCTGCGAGTTCCCCTCGGCGGCCGCAGACTCCTCTGCGGCCGGGGCGGATGCGTCGTTCGCCGTGTCGGAGGGCTCCTGGCTCGGCGTCGCATCCTCCGATGCGCTGGTCGATGCGCCTCCGGACGCACTGGGCGACTCCTCGGTCGTCGCGCTCGGTGATGGGCTCTCCTCCGCGCTCTCCTCGGGCGCGGGGGCCGAGACCGGAACGGTGTCGCTGGTGATCGCCTCGACGATGAGGTCGCCGCGTGGTGAACCGTACGTGGCGACAATGGCGCTGGCGAGATCGCGCCAAGTCTGCTGAGCCTGCCCCATGGCACCGCACACGGCGAGGGAGAAGTTCTGCTGTCCGCTGCCGCCAGTCACCTGAGCGCGCGGGTACTTCGACGTCGGCGATGCGCCCGCGCAGGAACCGGCGTTGATGCTTCCGTTGTCCTTCGCGAGCACCGAGTGGGTCACGCGACCCTTGCACTCGATAGCCCCGAGCACGGGCACGGAGTCATCGCACCCGCTGATGAGGCCGTCGGGCACTGTCGCGGAACCACCTCCGGGATAGCGCAGACCGTCGGGGGCGTCGGTGCGGCCGAGGCCGGGCGGGTTCTGGATGGAGATGGGCTTGCCAGGGTCTGCGGCGTCAGCCCAGTTGCTGTGAGACCAGAAGTCCTCTGCGAGGTGAAGGGCGCGACCGAGTCGGTTGAGCACCTCGCACTTGGCCGTCTTGTCCCTCTTCCCGATCGCGTAGGGGAAGGAGCAAGAGGCCGCCGTGGCCTCCTTCGCGTTGACCGTTCCTGCCTCGTCGACCATCGCGGCTGCAGCGTCGAGCGCGCGGTCCAGCAGCTGCTCGTAATAGCGGAAGCAGGTGGTGAGCTCTCGGGCAGCCGTGTCCCGCGACTGCGGGTAGCCGGCCAGGTCGAGGTAGTCGCCGTTGTCGCAGTGCTTCTCCCCGGGACCGAGACCCCTGCCGGGGACGAGTGATGAATCGACGGCGTCGTCCGGGGCGCCGACGGCGCCGAGCTTGCCGGCGGTGCCGGCCAGGAGATCGAGGGTTCTTGGCGCGAACCCGTCCTGGGCCAGGACCCTCGTGATGCGCTCGTGCTCTGCCTGCTGGCCGAGGACGGAGGGCGAGTTGTAGGTGCCGAACGCTTGAATGGGCGGGGCCCCGACCACGGCGAGCGCGGCGATGCCGACTGATGCGGCGACGGCGGTGGTCCTCATTCCCATGGTGCTCCCTTCGGCGGCCATTGTCTCCTGCAGTCGGAAGGGCTGAGTCCCTTCCCGACCCCCCTGATCCACCGGGGCGCATGATCGACGCAGCGGGATACCCTCCGGCACGTGGGGCGCATCCGGTGGGAGGTCTTGGCCATCGCGGCTGCGGTGGCGCTCGCCCCGATCGGCTGCTCCTCCCCCCAGCCGGAGAGCGGTGCGCTGGAGCGGGTCGACGGCGGCACGCGCATCACGGTGCCCGTCCTCTGGGCGGATCCGGCCGCAGGCCTCGGCGGAGTGGAACCCGCTCTGGTGTGGGTCGGCGATGACGCCGCCACCGACTTCCGGGTCGAACTGCAGGACCTCCAGGCGAAGGGCGCGGGAGCGGCCTGGCAGGCGGCGTCCGCAACGGCCGCCGTGGTCGGCGCCCTCTACAGCGGACGTGACCCACGTGAGGTGGACGTCTGGTTCTCCGTCACCGGCCCCATCGATGGCCCCTCCGCTGGCGCCTTCCTCACGGTGGGGATCCTCGCAGCCCTGCGTGAGGTGCCCCTGATTCCGGGCGTGACCATGACCGGTGCCGTGAGCCCCGATGGAACGATCAGCGCGGTGGGCGGGGTCGGCCTCAAGCTCCGGGCTGCGGCCGAGGCGGGCTACGACACCGTCCTGCTTCCCCCGGGCAACACCATGCTCAAGGTCCGTGGCTCGGGCGAGACAATCTCGGCCGTCGATGCCGGTCGGGACCTGGGCCTGCAGGTGCGCCATGTCGCAACCATCTCCGACGCATACGGGGAGCTGACCGGAACGGCATTGACGCCCGGTGCGAGCACCCCCTATGTGCTTCCCGCCGCCGTGCTAGCCGCGGGTGAGCAGAGCGCCCGCGAACTCATTTCCGAGGCCACCGACCTCTCCGCACGGATGTCGCCGGACGCGGCCGACAGATCGGTCGTGCTGGCTGATCTCGCTGACGCCGAGGCTCGGCTGCGTGCGGGGGATGTGGCGACGGCATACGCCCTGGCTGTGGAGGCCGTCCTCCTCGCCGGCCGTGCCGTCACCATCGACCAGTTCACCACGGTGCTCGCCGAGCAGGGCGTTGACGCGGCACGCGCACTGCTGGAGGACGAGGTCGCGACCGCTCTCGCCGCCGCGCAGACGGCTCTGACCGATGGGTCCGACGTCACCGGACTCGGACTTGAACAGGTGGTGTCCCTGCCCACTGCTCTCACGTGGGCTGCCTATTCCCGGGCTGCCCTGCAGGGACTTGCCGCGAGTGCCCGCGATCTCGACACGGACGCGCAGATCCTCGCGGCCGCGGCCGTCCTGAGTGAGGGTCGTGAAACCGTCATGTACCTGCAGCCTGATGCCCTCGACGTCGTTCGAGCCATGCCGAGCCGATTGCTGCCCTCGGACGACTGGGGCGCAAACTACCTCGCGGGCTATACGGGCTTCATGGCGCGGGCCGCGGAGGCCAACTCCGCGTACATCGCCGATGTCGTGCTGCCGTCCATACCCTCGGCGTCGGTAGGCATCGATGACGTCCGGTCGATTGCCCCCATCCTGGAGCAGCTCGGATCAGCGCGTGCGGCCCGGGCTGAGACGCTCCAGGATCTCTCTCGTGAGGTGCAGGATGCTGCGGTCGCCATCACGGACTTCGTGGCGTCGACCGCGTTCATCACCGCGACACAGGGATTCGAGGTGGCGGGCTTCAACATGGTCACGGCGGCACCCACGGTGGCTGACGAGCTGGCTGTTCAAGCCTCCTTCGACGAACTCCGCGGCATCATCGACGCGTCGACCGCGGCCGCGGCGGCCAGCGGACTCGACGCGGGATACCCCGCATGGTCGGCGCAGTGGGGAAGCGCGGCCCTCGTCGCGTTGTCCGAGCGGGATCGGATGGGTGCCGGGGTTGTGCTCGCGTTCAACGAGCTGGCCTATGACGTCATCAACCTGAAGATGCTGAGCGCCAGCGTGCTCGATCAGCGACCGCGGGCAGCGTCGTGATGGCGGCCCCGGCACCCTCGCAGGTGCGCCTGCCGCGGACGTCGGTCCTCGCCCAGTTGCGCACCACCCCTCGGGTGTTCGTCTTCATGGGCGTGCTCATCGGGGCCGCAGTATCGCTGGGCGCCAAGGAGGTAGCCCGCTGGCAGTACCTCAACGAGGCCTTCCATTCGGAGTGGGGGCTGGGCATCGCAGCCGCGATCACGGCAATCTCGGTAGCCATCGTGAGCATCACGGTGGGCCGGGTCATCGACAAGCGTGACCCGCGGCCCTTCGTCGTCCTTGCCGTCCTGCTGCCCGCTGTGAGCAACGCCATGACGGGACTCGTCCTGATGGCCGGGCCGATCTCACTTGTCTGGGTCGCCATCTCTTCCGTAGCTGATGGCGTCATCATCGGGTTCGCCGGTGTCTCGCTGCTCAAGATGCAGGCGTCGTTCGTCCGCCCGGGAGCGGAGGGTGCTGCTGAGATCCTCAATATCCTGCGCGCAGGCATCGGCGGTGCGATCGGCGCACTGCTGGCTGGCATGAGTCCCAACCCTGCCTTGACCCTCCTGGCCAGCACCGTGCTGCTGCTGGCAACCACGGTGGGCGTGTGGTGGGTCGTGCGCCCCGTCACACCGCGGCCGCCGTCCCGTACTCGAACGGGCCTGTTCGCGGTGCTCTCCTACCTACGCCAGACCGGCTCGCTTCGTCGGCTGGTCATTGTCGATCTCACCCTTGCCCTGGTGATTCCCACGCAGGTGATCAATCTCGCGCTCGTCGGGATGGATGCCTCCGAGTTGGCGGGACTGAGCATCGCCTCAGGCATGGTGGGCGTCCTGCTGGGTCGGCTCATCCTTGCCGCTATCGGATTCCGTGGGAACCCACGGCGCCTGCTCACCCTTGTGGTGGGTGCACTGTGCATCGCCCAGTTCATCGGTGCCGTGATGCTGACCGACGGATGGCTGGTCAGGCAGGTGCTCGTCCTGTCTGCCATCCTCATCGTGGGAGCGGTGTTCAGCACCTACGCCCAAGGCGTCACGGCGGCGATCATCCAACAGGTGGTTCCGGAGGAGCATCGCGGGGGCCTGGCGTCTCTCCTCGTCACCGGCCGCAATGCTCTGATCTCGACCGGTGCACTCGGCGGGGCCGCGCTGGCGGTCGCGTGGGGCCCGCAGGTCTTCCTCATCGTCCTGGCGCTGGGGCTGCTCGCAGTGCTGGTGGGCTCACGCGGTTTCGCGTCAGTGCCTTCCTGATTCGTCGGTCTCGATCATCGTCGTGAGGTCATCGACGGCCGAGAGCAGTGGCACCATCAGGACAGGGGGTGCTGAGTGCTCCTCCAGGATGCGGCTCACAGACCCGTAGTACCAGGCGATCTCATCCGGCGGGGCATTGAAGCGGCCCATGGCATCGATGCCGTGGACTCGGAGGTCGGCGACTAGTGCTCGTGCGTTGCCGAGCTTGTCGGCAGCGGTGACGATGATGACGTCGCTGTCGGCCGTACGCAGTTCTTCGAGGTGGCGCTCCTTGCGTTCGCGCCAGGGTGCCTTCGTGCGGGGATCCGGAGCGAGGGAGTCGCTGCAGGCGCGCACGATCCGCTCGACGCGATCGCCGAACTCGGCGCGGATCTCGATGAGCCTCGCCTCACCCCCGCAGTCCTCTGCCACGTCGTGCAGCAGCCCGGCGATCGCGACGTCCTCGTCGCCACCCGCCTCGAGGATCGAGGCGGCCACGGCCAGCGGATGGCAGATGTAGGGGATCGTGGTGCCCTTGCGCACCTGGCCGTCATGCCAGTGGGCCGCATAGGCGACGGCCTGCGCGAATCGGGGGCTCAGCATGACGATGTCCTGCCCGGTGCGGTCTCGGAGTGTCATCGGAAGCGCGCATTGCGCAGGGGGTACCGCAGCATGATCGGAATGGTCAGCGCGACTATGGCGGCAGGCATGATGGAGAAGGCGAAGTGCACTCCCATGATCGCTGAGTCGGGTTGTGTGGCGATCTGGCCGGCAATCGTCGACGCGTAGCCGGTGAGCGCGAGGACGATGAGCACGAGCGCCGGCCCCAAGGCGAAGGCGAAGGTCTCCCCTGCTGTCCAGACGCCTGTGAGGGCTCCTGCCCGCTGCGTGCCTGCGCGGGCAGCATCGTCGTCGATGGTGTCGGGCAGCATGGCAAGCGGGAACATCTGCATGCCCGCGTACCCCACGGAGGTGAAGGCCAGGACCGTGACGCTTACCGGAATGGGTACGTAGGTCGCGGCGAGCGAGCCCAGGAGGGCGATCACGAAGATCCCCGAGGAGATCAGGAAGCCTCGCCTCTTGCCGAGGCGATGGCCCACGGCGGACCACAGCGGCATCGACGCGGCGGCCGGTGCGAGCAGGATCCCGAAGAGGATGCCGAAGTTGTCGATGCCAAGGACGTTCACCGAGAAGTACGGCACCGCGGAGAGGACCGCACCTGCGCCGAGGGCCTGGAGGATGAACACCGTGAGCAGCATGCGGAAGGGCTTGGCGTGCCATGCGATCTGCAGGTTGTTGCGCCAGGAGACCCCGACCGATGTCGACTCCTTGATGTAGCGGGGCAGGTGTCGCACGGTGAACCAGCACGCCATCATCCCGAGGAAGATCAGTGCGGCGACCGAGACCCCCATGACCAGGTACCGCGTCTGCGGTGCCCCCGGTATCCAGGCGATCAGTTCCGGTGCGCCGATTCCGAAGGTGAGGATGCCCAGCAACTGGAGCCCCACCCGCCACGACATCAGCGTGGTGCGCTCGCGCGGGCTGTCGGTGATCTCCGCGGGCATGGCCACGTAGGGCACCTGGAACAAGCCGTATGCGGTTGCTGCCACCAGGAAGGCGACCAGGACCCATCCTGCGGCGGCCGTCGGACTGGTGCCGGCTGGCACGGCGAACATGAGGGGGAAGGAGACGAGCATCGCCACGGCACCGATGGCGATGAACCGTGCCCGGGAGCCGTCGCGTGCCGCGGCACTGTCGCTCCAGCTGCCCACGATGGGCAAGAACACCATGTCCCACAACTTCGGGAGGAGGACCACAATCGAGGCGAGGCCCGCGGCGACACCGAGGGTGTCGGTGAGGTAGACGGCGAGGATGAGCCCGGGCACCGTCCCGAAGCCGGCCGAGCCGGATGCGCCCAAGCCGTATCCCACGTACTGCGCGCGGGTCAGCCGGTACGCGGTCAGGGGAGCCTCCTCGTCCGAGGCGGCGGTCGTGACACGCCGACTGTCCTGTCGATGAGTCTACGGCGCACCCGGGATGCGCCGGGAGGAGCTTGCGCCGGGTTGCGGCGCCGGGTGGCGGCGTCTGGTGGCGGTGTGTCGGGCCGGGGTCAGCGGGACCAGTCGGCCAGCGCCTCACGCGCGACGCCCTGCTCGTGACGGCCGTGATCATCGTCGGCCATCACGAGCCGCTGGCCGAGGCGATGGCCGACGCGTATGCCCACCTCGGACACACCCTGGATCCCCGGACCGTGGGCTCGGTCTCCTCCTTCGTGTCCGGCGTGACACTGGCTGACGTGACGGAGGCAGTCGGCGACGCGCTGGCCGAGACCATGCCCCTGGACAGTCCCGACCTTGTCGGTGGCCGCCTGCTGCTGGAGCCCTGGGACCCCCGATGATGACCACTGTGACCGCTCTCGATGCCGCTCTCGCCGAGGAGTTCGCCGCGTGGCAGGTGCCGCACGGCGGATGCCTGATGATCGATGCGCACGGTCGAACGGTCGTGGCCGGTGATCCCGACGAGGTGCTGCCCTGGGCCTCGGTGACGAAGGTGGCGGCGGCGCTCGCCGTGCTCGACGTCGTGGCCGACGGTGCCCTCGACCTCGATGCGCCAGCCGGGCCTGCGGGGTCGACCGTGCGTCATCTGCTTGCGCATGCGTCCGGGCTCGCCTTCGACGAGGAACGCTCTCTCTCGGCACCTGGACGTCGTCGCGTCTACAGCAATGTGGGCATCGACACCGTGGTCGCCGCCGCGGTCGCTGCGGCGGGTGCACGTGATGCCGCTTCGCTGCTCGCCGCGCGCGTCTTCGCGCCACTGGGCATGACGCGCACGACGCTCGTGGGGCCGGCCGCCCACGGTGCTCAAGGACCCCTCGCTGATCTCGGGCTGCTGGCCGGTGAACTGCTGGTCCCGACGACGCTGCGCCCCGATGTCGTGGAGGCGATCGCACAGCCGGCCTTCCCGGGGCTCGCGGGCGTGCTGCCCGGATTCGGCCGGCAGGAGCCGAACGACTGGGGGCTGGGTGCGGAGATCCGCGGCCGCAAGTCCCCGCACTGGCTCCCCGCCTCCGTGCCGCCGGACACCTTCGGTCACTTCGGGCAGTCCGGCTCCTTCCTGTGGATCGACCGACAGGACGGCATTGCCGGGGCGGCACTCACCGGAACGGCCTTCGGTCCCTGGGCAGCGCAGGCATGGCCGCGCACCACGGAGCGGATGCTGGCACTCTGGAAGTCGGAAGGGAGCGGGCGATGAGCTCGACGACTGACGCGGGCACACCCGGGGCGCTGAACCCCGCGCAACGCCAGGCGGCTTGGGACGCACTCGTCTCCGAGGAGTGGGACGTCCTGGTCGTCGGGGGAGGGGTCACCGGTGCGGGAGTCGCCCTCGACGCGGCCACGCGCGGCCTGAAGGTCGCCCTTGTCGAGTCTCGCGACCTCGCCAGCGGCACCTCGTCCCGCTCGAGCAAGCTGTTCCACGGCGGCCTGCGCTACCTGGAGATGCTCGACTTCGGTCTCGTCCGCGAGGCCCTGCACGAGCGCGACCTCATGCTGGAGAAGCTGGCACCCCATCTGGTCACACCCGTTCCCTTCCTCTACCCGCTCAAGCACCGAGGATGGGAGCGCCCCTACGTGGGCGCGGGCCTGCTGCTCTACGACGCCCTCGCCGGTCGCTCGCCCATGCCGCGGCATCGCCACCTGACGCGAAGGCAGGCACTGCGCCGGTCGCCCGCCCTCCGGCCGACGGCCCTGACCGGTGCCCTCCAGTACTACGACGCGGCCACCGACGACGCACGCCACACCCTCACGCTCGCCCGCACAGCCGCCTTCTACGGCGCCACGGTGCGCACGTCCACCGAGGTCACCGGGCTGGTGATCGAGGGGTCCAGGGTGGTCGGTGCTCACCTGCGTGACGTCGAGGATGGCCGCACCGGAACAGTCCGTGCGCGCGTCGTCGTCGGTTGCACGGGCGTGTGGAGCGACTTCCTGCACGAGATGGCCGGCGTGCCCAGTCCGTATCGCGTGCGCGCATCGAAGGGCGTGCACCTGCTCGTGCCGCGCGATCGCATCGAGAGCTCGACCGGCCTGATCCTGCGCACGGAGAAGTCCGTGCTGTTCGTCATCCCGTGGGGGGAGCACTGGGTCGTCGGCACGACCGACACTCCCTGGGACCTCAGCCTCGAGCACCCGGCCGCGACGCGGGCCGATATCGACTACATCCTCGATCGCGTGAACGAGGTGCTGCTGCAGCCGATCACGGACGACGACATCGTCGGCGTGTACGTGGGTCTGCGTCCGCTGCTGGCTCCTGCTGACGCGGACAGTCAGTCGACGACGAAGCTGTCGCGCGAGCACCAGGTCGCCCATCCGCTGCCGGGGCTGGTCACCGTCGCGGGTGGCAAGTACACGACGTACCGGGTGATGGCAGAGGACACCGTCGATGAGGCGATGACGGACCTCCCTGTCGTCGTTCCCCCATCGGTCACGGAGGACGTGCCGCTACTCGGTGCCGCGGGCTACCACGCGACCCGCAATCGCGAGGCTTCCCTCGCGAGCCGTTACAGCCTGTCGCGTGAGGCCGTTGCGCGGATGGTCGGCCGTTATGGCGACCTCGTCGAGGAGGTGCTCGCACCGACCCTCACGGATGCGTCCCTGGCCCAGCCCGTACCGGGCGCCCCTCAGTACCTGATGGCGGAGATGCGCTACGCCGCCACGCACGAGGGTGCCCTGCACCTCGACGACCTGCTGGCTCGACGCACGCGCATCTCGGTCGACACCGTGCACCGTGGTGTGGACTCGGCCCGGGCCGTCGCCTCGCTGGTGGCACCCCTGCTCGGCTGGTCCGCCGAGCGCGAGCAGGAGGAGATCGACGCCTACCTGCAGCGCGTCGAGCGCGAGCGCGCTTCCCAGGCGCTGCCGACTGATGACGTCGCGCAGTCGGTGCGCTCGCAGGCTCCGGATTCCCGTCCGATGGCGGCGGGCCGAAAGGTCGAGCAGCCTCAGGCGTCCGCGGCAGCCAAGTGATGCGCGGTCGCGCGATCGGTGACGAGCACGTCGATCCAGTTGCCGGCGAGGACCGCCCGGATCGCCTCGCGCTTGCCCGCACCTCCCACGACTGCCCAGCGGCGCTTGGCGCGGCGCAGTTGCTCGAGCGTGACGCCGATGGTGAGGTCGTCCAGCTCCGTGTGCACGGGAGTGCCCGCGGCATCGACGTAGCGCAGGCAGATCTCCCCGACGGCCCCCGCCTTCTTCGCGGCCTTCACCTGGGCCGACGAGAAGAAGTTGCGGCCCATCTCCAGGGGCTCCGAGGGCTCGAGCGAGCCGATCGACACCAGGGCCAGATCGATGTCGTCCATCAGGCCGAGGGCCTGCCGCGCATAGCTGTCTGGCCCGACGAGGGCCTTTGCGACCTGCGCCGTCGGCACGACCCCCGGGGTGCGCAGGAATACCGGGTCTGCGCCGAGCAGCGACGCCAGCCGCTGCGTGCTGCGCGCGGCGTCGTGCTGCAGGTCTGGAGACCCGAGGTCGCCCACCATCTCGACGACCACCCTGGTGCCGAGCCGCAGGGGCAGGAGCTGATCGACGGTCATGCGCAGGGTGCGGCTGTACGACGTCCACGCGACCGTCGGGGCCTCCATGCTCAGCGATCCCAGGATGCTCGCTGCCGAGACCGCGAGGTCGCGCATGACCTCGCCCTCGTCGTCGGACTCGGTGTCCACGACATGCACCTCGGAGACGCCGAACCGCTGCTCGATCGCCTCCTCGAGCTCGGGCAGCACATGCACTGGTGCGGCGACCACGGTGCGCACCAGCCCGGACTCCTCGGCGATCTGCAGGAGCCGGGAGACCTTGGACTGCGAGATTCCCATACGGGCGGCGATCTCGGTCTGACGGAGGCCGTGCGTGTGATACAGCCGCGCTGCCTTCACGACGAGCCGATCAGCCGCCTCCTCCACGGCGTCAGCCTAGCGACGCGGGCAGGTCGGTCAGCGTGAACGACGACGAAGGCGATCAGGAGACCGGCGCGGAGATCACCGTGCCGGTGGTCGACGCCCCGACGACGAGCTCGTGGGGGCCCCTGGCACGGCGCCGCCAGCGGCAGCAGCAGTCATGACGGCCACGGCGGTCGTGGCCGGTGCACCTTCGGTGCGCTCGACTCTCGATGTGCGACGCGTGGGATTCGGGGATGGGGCGATCGACTTCATGGCCGCCTGGGATGAGCAGCGACGCATCCACTCGTCAGTGGTCGAGGGCGCATCCCTAGGCACCGTCCTGCTGCTGGAGCATCCGCCGGTGTTCACCGCCGGACGCCGCACCGAGCCCCTCGAGCGGCCCTTCGACGGCACGCCGGTGATCGACGTCGATCGTGGCGGCAAGGTGACGTGGCACGGGCCGGGCCAGCTGGTCGGGTATCCGATCGTCCGACTGCCCAGCCCACTCGCCGTCGTCGACCACGTGCGCCGGATCGAATCGATGCTGATCGGCGTGTGCGCCGATCTGGGAGTGCGCACCGCGCAGGTCACCGGGCGCAGCGGGGTGTGGATCCCTGCCGACGATCGCGGTCCGGAGCGGAAGGTCGCTGCCATCGGTGTCCGGGTCGCGCAGGGCGTGACCACGCACGGGTTCGCTCTCAACTGCGACTGCGACCTGACGTGGTTCGACCGCATCGTCCCCTGTGGCATCGCCGATGCGGGCGTGACCTCGCTGACGCGTGAGCTCGGCAGGACGGTGACGGTGCAGGAGGTGCTTCCCATCGTGGAATCGCGGATAGAGGAGATCGTGGCGTGGTGACGACGACGGATGCTGTTGCGACGGGCGTGGTGAACCCCGACGGCAGGAAGCTGCTGCGCATCGAGGCGCGCAACTCCGCGGTCCCGATCGAGCGCAAGCCGGAGTGGATCCGCGCCCGTGTGCGCACTGGGCCCGAGTACACGCAGATCCGTTCTCTGGTGAAGTCCGAGGGTCTGCACACGGTGTGCCAGGAGGCGGGCTGCCCCAACATCTTCGAGTGCTGGGAGGACCGCGAGGCAACGTTCCTCATCGGCGGCGACCAGTGCACGCGCCGCTGCGACTTCTGCCAGATCGACACGGGACGCCCCGGCCCCATCGACGTCGACGAGCCGCGCCGCGTCGCGGAGTCGGTGCGCACCATGGGGCTTCGCTACGCGACCGTCACCGGTGTCGCGCGCGATGACCTTCCCGACCAGGGTGCCTGGCTCTACGCCCAGACGGTCGCCGAGATCCATGAACTCAATCCGGGCACAGGCGTCGAGGTGCTGATCCCCGACTTCAGCGGACGG
>JBIIJX010000005.1:0-37077 GCA_044233495.1 Candidatus Nanopelagicales bacterium | reverse complement strand
TCGACTACGCGCGGTCTCTCGACGTCATCACCCAGGCGCACGACGCCGGTCTCGTCACGAAGTCCAACCTCATCCTCGGCATGGGCGAGGAGGGGCACGAGGTGCACCAGGCCCTCGACGACCTTGTCGCGGCCGGATGCGACCTCATCACGATCACCCAGTACCTGCGGCCCACGCCGCGCCATCATCCCGTGGTGCGCTGGGTGCACCCGGAGGAGTTCCTGGCACTGGAGGAGTACGCGACGAGGGCGGGCTTCCTGGGGGTCATGAGCGGTCCGCTGGTGCGCTCCAGCTACCGCGCCGGACGGCTGTACCAGCAGGCCTGCGAGGCACGTGCGCTCTAGCGGCGCCCCTTCAACGATGGCGGTGGCGGTGGGACCCGTCAGGCACTGCGTGCCTTCCTCCCAAATCCCGCGCATCCGTGAAATCGATCAGGGAGCACCCCTGCGGGGCACTCCCTGAACGATGGCGGTGGCGGTGGGATTTGAACCCACGGTGAGGTTGCCCCCACACGCGCTTTCGAGGCGCGCTCCTTTGGCCGCTCGGACACGCCACCGCCGAGAAGGGTACAAGCAGACGAGGGCGGCCCGACGGGCCGCCCTCGATCGCTGGCGGAGGATAGGGGATTTGAACCCCTGAGGGATTGCTCCCAACACGCTTTCCAAGCGTGCGCCCTAGGCCACTAGGCGAATCCTCCGCGCAGGAGGCTACAGGGCTGCGACATGCACCGCGTACAGTGGGATCGACCCCTCGTGCGGCGTCATCGCGTGAACCTCCCCAGGGCCGGAAGGCAGCAAGGATAAGCGTGCTCTGGCGGGTGCGCGGGGGGTCCCTGCGTCTGCCCCAGGACATAGGGTGACGGTCGTGTCCATGGCCCTGTACCGCACGTACCGGCCCGCGACCCTCGACGAGGTCGTCGGCCAGGACCACGTCACGGGGCCGCTGCGGCGGGCACTGCAGAACGACCGCGTGCATCACGCCTACCTGTTCTCCGGTCCGCGCGGCTGCGGCAAGACGTCCACCGCACGCATCCTCGCCCGCTCTCTGAACTGCGAGAAGGGCCCGACACCCGAGCCGTGCGGCGAGTGCCAGAGCTGCCTCGACCTCGCACCCAACGGCCCGGGTTCCCTCGATGTGATCGAGCTCGACGCGGCGAGTCACGGTGGTGTCGACGACACCCGCGACCTCCGCGAGCGGGCGATGTTCGCCCCCGCACGTTCGCGCTACAAGGTCTACATCATCGACGAGGCCCACATGGTCTCCAATGCGGGCTTCAACGCCCTGCTCAAGCTTGTCGAGGAGCCACCCGACCACGTTCGCTTCATCTTCGCCACGACGGAGGCCGACAAGGTCCTCCCGACGATCCGCTCGCGCACGCACAACTACACATTCCGTCTCGTGCCGGCCAAGTCGCTGCAGGAGCACCTCGCGGCCGTCTGCGAGAGGGAGGGCGTCCCGTACGAGCCAGCAGCGCTGGCGCTCGTGGCTCGGGCCGGCGCCGGAAGCGTGCGCGACAGCCTCTCCGTGCTCGGGCAGGTCATCTCCGGCTCCGGGCCGGATGGCGTCACCTACGCCGATGCCGTCCTGCAGCTCGGCATGACGGACACCGCGCTGCTCGACGAGACCGTCGATGCGCTGGCCGACCACGACGGCGCGGCGATGTTCACCGTCATCGATCGCGTGATCGAGGCCGGTCATGATCCGCGCCGGTTCGTCACCGACCTGCTGGAGCGGCTGCGCGATCTCATCATCCTCAAGTCGGTCCCGAACGCGGCCGAGCTCGGACTCATCGACGCCCCTGACGATCGCCTCGCCGCCGAGATCGCACAGGCGCAGCGGTTCGGTCCCGCTGAACTCGCCCGTGCTGCCGATGTCACCTCCGCGGCCCTGAGCGAGCTGAAGGGCGCAACGGCACCTCGGCTGCACCTGGAGCTGATGGGCGCTCGGCTGCTGCTGCCTGCGGCTGACGCCGACGAGGCGGGCATGCGGGCGCGCCTCGACCAGCTCGAGCGCCGCGTGGCGTCCGGCCCCGTGGTAGCGGCGGCTGCCGCCTCATCGACGACGGTCGCGCACTCTGCGTCGGCATCCGATCCCGCCCCGGCGCGCACGAAGCCCCCGCGGCTGTCGGACGTCGCACCATCCTCGGCGGAGTCCGCATCGCCTGAGTCGGCGGAGTCCGCCCCCGCTGCACCCAAGCGGGGCAAGCGCGCCGCGGTCGCAGAGCCGCAGGCCTCCGCACCCGCAACGTCTGCTCCCACCACGTCCGAGCCGGTGGCGCAGACGGCCGCACCGGCTCCCTCCGAGGCGGGCTATGAGCCGACCATGGAGCAGTTCATGTCGCTGTGGCCCGCAGTCCTGGAGGCGCTCAAGACGTACTCCAAGGTGGCCTGGATGAGCTTCAGCGCCTCGCGCCCGATCTCGTGGAGCAACGGCGACCTTGCCGTTGCCGTGCGCGATGCCGGCACCGTCAAGGGCGTCAAGGCGAGCGGTCACGACGAGCGGCTGCGTCAGGCCGTGCTCGACGTCGTGCGTGCCGACGTCCGCATCGACGTGGTGTTCGCCCCCGACGCAGCAGGCCTGCCACCGGCACCGTCGGCGGCCGACGACACTCCAGTTGCTCCGGTCGCGGCGGCGGCACCGGAGGAGCCCGATGCGCCGAGCATGGACGACGCCGATCTCGTTGACTCCTCCGGTGTCGATCTCGCGATGCGCGAGCTCGGCGCCACCCAGATCGGGGAGATCGAGCACTGATGTACGAGGGGATCGTCCAGGACCTCATCGACGAGCTGGGTCGCCTGCCCGGAGTCGGGCCGAAGAGCGCTCAGCGCATCGCCTTCCACATCCTCGCGGCCGATCCGGCCGACGTGCAGCGGCTCGCGGCGGTGCTGCGCGAGGTCAAGGAGAAGGTCCGCTTCTGCGTTGTCTGCGGCAACGTCGCGGAGGAGGAGCAGTGCCGCATCTGCCAGGACACCCGCCGTGATCCGGCGATCCTGTGCGTGGTCGAGGAGCCCAAGGACGTCCTGGCCATCGAGCGCACGCGTGAGTTCCGGGGCCGGTACCACGTGCTGGGTGGGGCCATCTCGCCGATCGACGGCGTGGGGCCCGACGACCTCCGCATCCGCGAGTTGCTCACCCGGCTGGCCGACGGCACCGTGACCGAGGTCATCCTCGCGACGGACCCCAACCTCGAGGGGGAGGCCACGGCCACCTACCTCGCGCGGCTCATCGTGCCGATGGAGATCGCCGTCTCGCGCCTGGCCAGCGGGCTGCCGGTGGGCGGCGATCTCGAGTACGCCGACGAGGTCACCCTCGGCCGGGCCTTCGAGGGCCGCCGCCGCATCTGACCGTCTCTGCGAACGGCCACCGGCATCGCCCGCGACCGCTCGTGGCCCCCAGTGGCCCTTCGCGACGGAGTCTGCGCCGCCGATAGACTTTCGCGTCGTGTCCCTGATTGTGCAGAAGTACGGTGGCTCCAGCGTCGCCGACGCAGCGAGCGTCAAGCGGGTGGCGCGGCGGATCGTCGAGACGAAGAAGGCCGGCCACGAGGTCGTGGTCGTCGTCTCGGCGATGGGCGACACCACCGACGACCTCCTCGACCTCGCTGAGCAGGTGTCCCCGATGCCCCCGGCCCGCGAGCTCGACATGCTCCTCACCGCCGGCGAGCGCATCTCCATGGCGGTGCTGGCCATGGCCATCCACGATCTTGGTGCCGAGGCCCGCTCCTACACCGGCTCGCAGGCGGGCCTGATCACCGACTCCGCGCACGGGGCCGCCCGCATCATCGATGTCACGCCCGGCCGCATCCAGGAGGCCCTGGAGCAGGGCGCCATCCCGATCGTCGCCGGTTTTCAGGGCGTCGCGCAGGACACCAAGGACGTCACCACCCTCGGTCGCGGCGGTTCCGACACCACCGCCGTGGCGCTCGCCGCGGCGCTGGGAGCCGAGACCTGCGAGATCTACACCGACGTCGACGGCGTGTTCAGCGCTGATCCGCGCGTGGTGCCCGCTGCTCGGCAGGTGCCGTACATCACCTACGAGGAGATGCTCGAGCTTGCCGCTGTCGGCGCGAAGGTGCTCCACCTGCGCTGCGTGGAGTACGCCCGCCGGTTCGACCTGCCCATCCATGTCCGTTCGTCCTTCTCGGACCGCATCGGCACATTCGTCATGTCCCCCGAAGCCATCGAAGCCGCCATCGCGGAAGGGAAAGCCATGGAACAGCCGATCATCTCCGGGGTTGCCGCGGACGTGAACGACGCGAAGGTCACGGTCGTCTCGGTGCCCGACCAGCCCGGACGTGCGGCGGCCATCTTCCGCACCCTGGCCGACGCAAACATCAATCTCGACATGATCGTTCAGAACGTCTCCGCTGCCGCGACAGGTCGCACGGACGTGACGTTCACCTGCCCCCAGGGGTCCGCGGGTGCGGCGATGAAGGCCCTCGACACCAAGCGCGCCGACATCGGATTCGAGGATCTCCTCGTCGACGACCAGATCGCCAAGGTGTCGCTCGTCGGTGCCGGCATGCGATCCCACCCGGGCGTCTCAGCGACCTTCTTCGACGCACTCGCGGAGGCGGGGATCAACGTGGAGATGATCTCCACGTCCGAGATCCGCATCTCCGTCGTCACGCGCGTCGACGATGCCAAGAAGGCAGTGCAGGCACTGCACACGGCCTTCGGACTCGATGCCGACGGCGAGGCCGTGGTGTACGGAGGAACGGGACGATGAGTGCTCCCGTCGTCGCCGTCGTCGGCGCCACCGGTCAGGTGGGCGCCGTGATGCGCCGCCTGCTCGACGAGCGCGACTTCCCCATGTCGGATGTGCGGTTCTTCGCCTCCGCCCGCTCGGCGGGCACGACCTTGCCGTGGCGCGGCCGCGACATCGTCGTCGAGGACTCCGCGACGGCAGACGTCTCCGGTATCGACATCGCCCTGTTCTCGGCCGGTGGCGCGACGTCGAAGGCGATCGCCCCGCGCTTCGTCGAGGCAGGTGCCGTCGTGATCGACAACTCGTCTGCGTGGCGCATGGACCCGGACGTCCCGTTGGTCGTCAGCGAGGTCAATCCGCACGCCATTGCCGGGATGCGCAAGGGCATCATCGCCAATCCCAACTGCACGACCATGGCGGCCATGCCGGTGCTGAAGGTGCTTGACACCGAGGCCGGGCTGCGCCGGCTCGTCGTGAGCACCTTTCAGGCCGTCAGCGGCAGCGGGCTGGCGGGCGTGGAGGAGCTCGACGGGCAGGTGCGCGCGGCCGTCACGCAGGACATCGCCGCACTGACCCATGACGGTTCCGCCGTCGAGTTCCCGGCTCCGAAGAAGTACGTCGCACCGATCGCCTTCAACGTTGTCGCCCTGGCCGGGAGCGTCGTCGACGACGGCTCACGCGAGACCGACGAGGAGCAGAAGCTGCGCAACGAGAGCCGCAAGATCCTCGAGCTTCCCGATCTCCGGGTTGCCGGCACGTGCGTCCGAGTGCCCGTATTCACCGGGCACTCGCTGTCGATCAATGCCGAGTTCGAGCGGTCGATCACGCCCGAGCGCGCACTGGAGCTGCTGGCGAAAGCACCCGGAGTGGAGCTGGCCGATGTCCCGACGCCCCAGATGGCAGCGGGTGCGGACCCGTCGTTCGTGGGCCGGATCCGCCAGGACCAGTCCGTGGACGGCAACCGGGGACTGGTCATGTTCGTGAGCAACGACAACCTGCGCAAGGGCGCGGCGCTCAACGCCGTCCAGATCGCCGAACTGGTCGCTGCTGCGCGCTAGCGTCACGCTCGACGAAGGATGGTGACGCAGAAGTCGGCGTTTTCGCCGTCCGGCCAGGGGCGCAGGTCCCACGTGGCGAACCGCTGCTCGATGCGCAGGCCCGCCTCGGCCGCCGCGCTGTCGAAGATCCCGCGATCGCACATGCTCGTGTGGAACCCGGTCACGATGAATCCATCGGGGACGACGTGCCCGGCGACCCGGCTCAGCACCGCGGCCTCGGTCCCGGGTGTCACGAAGGAGATGACGTTTCCGGCCATGACTGCGGCGTCGAACGGCTCGTCTATGCCGTACGCGGCAAGGTCGAGATGAGCGAGGTCGGCGAGGATCCAGGTGGGTCCTGGATTGTCGGTCTGTGCGGCTGCGATCAGCACAGGGTCGGTGTCGACTCCGACGACGGTGTGACCGCGCGCGTGAAGGGCACCACCGGTCCGACCCTGCCCGCAGCCGGCGTCGAGCACGCGGGCGCCGCGCGGGAGCATCGCATCGATGAGCCGTGCCTCACCCTCGAGGTCCGAGCCCTCGGCGCGCAGGTGGCGGAAGTGCTCGACGTACCAGTCGGAGTGGCTCTCGGGGTTGTCCGTGACCCAGCGGGTGGGCTCGGTCACGGAATCGTCGTCGGTCGGTGGCATGTGCGGGAGGTCATGGCCGGGTATAGCCGAGGTCGGCGTAGTCGCGCGCGTAGATGGCTGCGACCTGCGTCAGTAGTTCGGGGGTGTAGTAGTCGGCCATCCGCGCACCGGCGCCGGTGGAGTTGCGGCAGAAGAACTCTCCACGCAGGTCCGGCGTGCGGGTGAGGTCGCCGATGAGGTCCCACGACTGATCGAGGTCCTCCAGATGCACGATCGCGTCGTAGTCGACGATGCCGAGCCCGATGTGATCGGCCTGGCGCCGCCAGTGCGGATCCTGCTTCCGTGAGGGCAGTGCGCCGATCACGTCGAGGAACTGGGCCACCGTGACGTCGGCCGGGGCGATGTCGCGTCCGGTCTGCTCGCGCAGGGCCGCCACGATGGGCTCGCTCTGCTTGAGCCCTTGCCCGACCTTCTCCAGGAATCCCGACAGCGCGCGGGCGGCAGGCTCGCGCACGACGGTGAACCGCCGGTAGTCGGACGAGGCCAGCACCTCCTCGAGCATGTCATCGGGCAACTGGAAGGGCCGGACGAAGGGGGTGGCTGCCAGACGGTTGTGCGGGGCGTCCTGGAAACGCTCGACCATGCCCGGGTTGTTGCGCGCGGCCTCGAGTCCACCGAGGGTGGCCTTCATGGTCCCGCAGCCGGCTTTGGGCACCTCGACGTAGACGTACCGGTGGACGAGAGAGATGTGTGTATGGAGGTTGACCGAGCGCCAGCCCATCGATGCCACCCAGGCCCCGGTGACCGGCCCGAGGTCTGTGCGAGACGGGCGGCGATCAGGCACGCTCATGGGCGCAGAGTAGCCAGCGGCTGTGCCAGCACACACGGACATCCCCCGCCGACCGACGTCGCAGCAAGGGTCCGTTAGACTCCGCGAGGCTTTCGGGGTGTGGCGCAGCTTGGTAGCGCGCTTCGTTCGGGACGAAGAGGCCGCAGGTTCAAATCCTGTCACCCCGACGACGAGCGGGAAACGAGAGTCATCTCGTTTCCAGTGAGGAGGACGGGGTAGGAGGCGCGAAGCGCCGAAGACCCCGACGACGAGCGGGAAACGAGAGTCATCTCGTTTCCAGTGAGGAGGACGGGGTAGGAGGCGCGAAGCGCCGAATACCCCGACGACGAGCGGGAAACGAGAGCGGTCAGTCGAGAGACTGGCCGCTCTCAACTTTTCGCACCCGGACGGGCTTGGGTGGCGATCCTTCGGTAGCGTCACAGTCATGCGTGTGGGCCTGCTGGCGTATGGAGCGATCGGTCATGAGCACAACCTTGCCGTCCAGGCGACGGAGGGCCTGGAGCTCACCGCCGTGTGCGACGTCAATCCAGAGCGGGTGGCCGCCGCCCTGGGGCTAGCGCCGACAGCGCAGCCCTTCTCCGATGCCACGCAGATGATCGAGTCCGGCCTGATCGACGTGGTGATCGTGTCGACACCTCCCAACACCCACCACGAGTGGGCGATGGCAGCACTCAAGCGTGACCTGCATGTCGTGCTCGAGAAGCCCATGGCGCTGACGACTGATGAGTGCGATGAGGCGATGGCCCTCGCACGTGAGCGGCAGCGGACCCTGGTGGTGTATCAGAACCGCCGGTTCGACGCCGACTTCGTCACGATGCGCCGGCTCATCCGGGAGGGCGCCATCGGCGAGGTGTTCCACTACGACAGCTTCGTCGGCGGCTACTCGCGCCCGTGCGACTACTGGCACTCGGATGCCGTCGTCTCGGGTGGCGCCATCTTCGACTGGGGCTCGCACTACATCGACCAGATCCTCGACGTCATGACGCAGCCGGTGGCGCACGTGTCGGGGGTCAACCACAAGCGGCACTGGAACCATGTGACGAACGCCGACCATGCGACGGTGACGATCACCTTCGCGGACGGCACCCAGGCTGTCTTCACCAACTCCGACCTGTCGGCGGCCCGTCGGCCGAAGTACCTCGTGCTGGGCACTACCGGCGCGATCGTGGGTGAGTGGGACGAGGCCGCAGAGCCGGCGGTCGCGGATCTTCCGGCCCGGCTCTTCCTGCATGGTCCGGATGGCACCCGCCAGGAGATCGAACTCGACCCGGTGGAGCCGTACGGCTTTCACCGAGAGCTGGCGGCGAACCTCGCACACGGATCGGCCATGCAGGTCTCGGCACGCCAGTCACGTGACGTGGTGGCCATCATGGAGGCGGCGGAGCAGTCCGCCCGGATGCTCGGTCGACCCGTCGCGCCGGTGCTCGGGGATTGAGCGTCTCGGGGTGAGCGATGTCCGCTGGGGCTTCCTCGGCGCTGGCTGGCTCGCCACGCAGGCCACGGCCGCCGCAGTGCACGCGGCGTCGGGCGCGGTGCTGGAGGTCGTGGCGGCACGGGACATCGCCCGGGCGACGGCTCTGGAGCCGCGCCGCGCCTACGACTCCTACCGGGCAGTGGTCGAGGACGCGGACGTCGATGCGATCTACATCAGTCTCGCCAATGATGCCCATCTGCCCTGGATCCTCGCCGCCGTGGATGCCGGCAAGCACGTGCTGTGCGAGAAGCCGCTGGTGCTGTCCGCCGAGGATGCCCGCCGGGCGTACGCCGCCGCGGATGCCGCCGGCGTGCTGCTCGTCGAGGCGGTGTGGTCACGCTGGCATCCGCGGGTCCGCCGCATCGTCGACCTCGCGGTGCGGGGCGAGCTGGGAGAGCTGACGGGCTTCCTCGGGACGTTCACCTTTCGGCTGGAGGCCCGGGACAACTACCGGTTCAGCGCAGCCGCGGGCGGGGGAGCGCTCTATGACGTCGGTATCTACCCGCTCCACGTGCTGCTTGCCTGTCTCCCCCAAGACTCGTCACTCGAGGTCGCTGCCGTCGAGTGCGAACGCGACGGACGTGACATTGATCTGACGACGAAGGCCACGGTGACGTGGACGACCGGACGCGGCTCGGTGGTGGCGTCGTTCGACATGCCGGAATCGCAGCGCCTGGTGATCGACGGAACCGAGGGCGGCGTGCGGATCTACGACGACCAGGCCTTCACCAGCTGGCGCGAGCCGACACGCCTGAATGTCACCGATCGCTCCGGTGGCAACCGCGTCGAGGTGTTCGCGGCCGTAGACGCGTACGAGGTGATGTTCGAGCAGGTGAGTGCGCGGATCCGCGGCGAGGACGTGTGGGTCGTTCCCTCTGCGATGTCGATTCGCGTCGCCGAGCTGGTCGACGAGGTCAGGAGGCGGTCAGCGTGAGCAGGCTCGCCTCGGGGCGGCAGGCGAAGCGCACGGGGGCATAGGGCGACGTGCCGAGGCCGGCAGAGACGTGCAGGACGGCGCCGAGGTGGCTCGACACCCCGCGAGCCTGGCTGCGCGGCAGGTCGCAGTTGGTGACGAGGGCGCCGACGCCCGGCACGCGGAGCTGACCGCCGTGCGTGTGGCCCGCGAGAATCAGCCCGGCGCCGTCGTTCGCCATCGCGTCGATGACGCGAAGGTAGGGAGCGTGCGTCACGCCGAGAGTGAGGTCGGCTTCTGCGGAGAACGGCCCGGCCACGTCGGCATAGCTGTCGCGGCTGATGTGGGGATCGTCGACGCCGCGCACGTCAATGACGCGACCGTCGGCCAGCAGGGTGCTCCGAGTGTTGCCGAGGTCGTGCCAGCCGTTCGACGTCAGGCCGTCGACGAGGTCCTTCCACGGGAGCATGGCCCGACGGGGCTCGAGCTGCGATGGCCCGCGCAGGTACTTGGCCGGGTTCAGTGGACGGGGTGCGTAGTAGTCGTTGCTGCCCAGCACGAAGGCACCGGGCACGGTGAAGTGCGGCTCGAGCGCCTCGAGCACGTGGGGAATGGCGTCGCGGTGCGACAGGAAGTCCCCGGTGACGACGACGGCATCCGGCCGAAGGGTGCTCAGCGACTGCACCCACTGCACCTTGGCGGATTGACCGGGCACCAGGTGGAGGTCGGAGAGGTGGAGCACGCGCAGCGGCGGCTGGCCGGGCGGCAGGACGGCCACCGTGGCCCTTCGCACGGTGTAGGACTGCGCCTCCCAACGGGCGTAGGCCACGGCGGCGGCGCCCACGAGGGCGGTGCCGAGGGCCAGTCGCGTCAGGGAGTGCACGGAGTCATCGTCCCACGACACGGCGCAGGCGCCGATTCCGCTGGCACAGAGCGCCCGATCCCGATGGCGCAGAGCGCCCGATCCCGGCGAGGGCGGTCGATGCGAGAATGACGCAATGAGCGCGATGAAGGATCAGATCCAGGCCGACCTCACCACTGCGATCAAGGCTCGGGACGAGGTGACCGCGGCAACGCTGCGCATGGTCCTGACCGCGATCACGAACGAGGAGGTGGCAGGCAAGCAGTCCCGTCAGCTCTCCGACGAGGACGTCATGACGGTGATCGGTCGTGAGGGCAAGAAGCGCCGGGAGTCCGCGGAGGCCTACGACTCCGCGAACCGGCCCGAACTGGCAGATCGGGAGCGGGCCGAACTGGACGTCCTCAGTCGCTACCTGCCCGAGCAGCTGTCCGATGCGGAGGTCCAGCAGATCGTCGACGCGGCCGTAGCGGAGGTCGCCACCGGCGGCGCATCGGGTGGTGCGGCGATGGGCCAGGTGATGAAGCTCGTGCAGCCGCAGGTGAAGGGCCGAGCCGACGGCGGCGTCGTCGCCGCGAAGGTCAAGGCCGCACTGGGCATGTAGCAGCGCGGGTCACCCGGCGCCGAAGACCTCGCCCTCCGGGGCAGGTGCGGGCGCGGGAACCGGGTCCACGGGCACGGGAGCCGGGTCCGTAGGCGCGGGAGCGGGTTGTGGTGCCGGCTCCAGTGGGACGGGCTCGCTTGCGGGGTCCTCGGCGAACACGTCCGAGTTGTCGAAGGTGGGTGCCTCCTCGGCCGGGCCTTCCAGCAGCAGTTCGTCCAGGCCGAGGGTGGTCAGGCCCTCGACCGGAGTGATGTCGAACTGCAGGGGCTCGGTACCGGCAAGGGCGATCTCCATCGAGTCGCGCCAGATCGGGCCAGGCAGCGTGCCGCCGTACACCTGCGAGTAGTAGACGCCGTTGACCGTGACGTCCTTCATCGGGTGAGCGAAGCCGCCTCGTGGATCCCCGACCCACACCGCCGCCGCAATCTGCGGCGTGTAGCCGGCGAACCACACGGCGGCCGACTCGTTCGTCGTGCCTGTCTTGCCGGCCGTGGGGCGGTTGTCGAGGGCCATCTTCGCACCGGTACGCCCGCTGATGCTCCCGTTGACCACGCCGTTGAGCATGAGGGTGACGGTGTCGGCGACGTCGCGCTTCAGCACGCGTGTGCAGTCACCGTCCGGCACGGGAAGGTTGTTGCCGTCGCGATCACGGATCTCCAGGATCGACACCGGCTTGCAGTAGACGCCGTGCGCAGCGAACGTCGCGTAGGCATTGGCCATCGCCAGCGGCGTGACCTCCATCGTGCCGATCGCGAGAGTCGGTACACGGATGAGCGGATCTCCGTTGCCGAGGTAGACCCCCATGGACTCCGCGATCTCGGCGGGGCGGCAGATGCCGGTGCGCTCTGCGAGGGCCATGAAGTAGGTATTGGTGGAGTAGGCGGTCGCACGGGCCATGTCGAGAGTTCCGGATGTCGTGCTGTTGCGGACGGTGACCGGCGGGAACGGTATTCCTGTGTCGCATTCCACGAAGTCCTCGAAGGTGGCCGGACTCGGCGACGAGATGTACTCCCTGGGGGAGATACCCATCTCCAGGGCGGCAGCGAGCGCGAAGACCTTGAAGATGGATCCGGCCTGCATGCCGATGGTGCCGCCCATGGCGCGATCGACGTTGTAGTTGTAGGTGGTCTTGCCGCTACCTTCGGTGCCCCACTCGCGGTTCTGGGCCATGGCGAGGATGTTTCCGGTGCCCGGCTGGATCATCGTGATGGCCGCTGCGCGTCGACTCTCGTCGCGTATCGGGATGTAGCCGGTGACGGTGTCGAAGGCGCCGTTCTGTGCCTTGGGGTCGAGAGTCGTGCGGATCGTGTAGCCGCCGCGGCGCAGGAAGGCCTCGCGCTCCTCGGGTGTGGCGCCGAAGATCGGGTCCTGCCGGATCGTCTGCACCACGTAGTCGCAGAAGAACGGTGCCCACGATGATGTGCATCCGTTGCTGGCGGCCGTCGGATTGAGCAGGCTCTGCATGGGCACCTGCGCCGCGCGCTCCGCCTGATCCCGCGAGATGTAGCCGAGATCGGCCATGCGCGAGAGCACCACGTTTCGGCGCTCGGCGCTGCGCTCGGGATTGCGCAACGGGTCGAAGGCCGTGGGCTGCTGGACGATGCCTGCGAGGGTTGCGGCCTCGGCCATGTTCAGTTCGGAGGCGGGCTTGGAGAAGTAGCGGCGGGCCGCGGCTTCGACGCCGTATGCGCCGGCGCCGAAGTAGGCGATGTTGAGGTAGCGCTCGAGGATGTCTCCCTTGGAGAAGAGCTTCTCCAGGCCAAGGGCGTACCGGATCTCGCGGAGCTTGCGTGCTGCGCTGTCGCCGCGGGCGGCATCGAGATCCTCCGCGGACGTGGCCTGGTTGACGAGGACGTTCTTGACGTACTGCATCGTGAGGGTCGAACTGCCCTGTTCGATCTGCCCCTGCTCGACGTTGGTGGCGAGCGAGCGCAGCACGCCGCGGATGTCGACGCCGTTGTGATCCAGGAACCGTGCGTCCTCGATGGCGACGGTGGCCTGGCGCATGAATGGGCTGATGTTCTCGAGCGGGATCTCCACGCGGTTCTGGTAGTACAGCGTGGCCAGGACGGAGCCGTCGGAGGCCAGAATGAGGGACCGCTGGGCGAGGGGTGGGGTGCTCAGGGAGTCAGGCAGGCTCTGGAAGTCCTTGACGACGTCGCGCGCGACCACCCCGACACCGCCGATGAAGGGCACCAGGGCCAGGGCGACGAGGGCGCCGGCCAGCGTGGCGACGACCAGGATCCCAAGGATCCTGGCCAGGATCCCGATGGGTCCTGGCCACTGTCCGGGGGGCCGCTGCACGCTCATCAGACGATCAGGGTAAGCGGCGCGGTTCCCGGAGCCGAGGTGCACTCGCCCTCGTGGGCCGAACCGAGGGACAGCTCGGGGTCAGGGAGTCCGGTGGGTGGTGGCTCGGATCTGCGACATGACTGGGAAGTTTAGTTATAAAGTACTAGACTTATCTAGTCTATTCGAGCCTTTCACGGCAGGCGGCGAGGGGCGTAGCGTCCGGCGGCACCTGACCAATCGAGGGGGTTTCACCAGCATGACGCTCGACACCGATTGGGCCGCCCAAGCAGCCTGCCGCACCACCGATCCAGACTCCCTCTTCGTCCAGGGCGCGGCACAGAATCGGGCGAAAGCCATCTGTGTCGGGTGCGTGGTGCGCACGGAATGCCTGGCGGACGCCCTCGACAACCGCGTGGAGTTCGGCGTGTGGGGCGGGATGACCGAGCGCGAGCGCCGGGCCCTGCTCCGCCGCCGCCCGAACGTGACCTCGTGGCGGATGCTGCTGCAGACCGCCCACGACGAGTACGAGCGCCAGCGCATCCTCACGGGCACCTCCGAGCGCGCCAGCTAGGACCTCGCACCCCGCGGCTTCACCGCGCCAGCAGGTCGCCCACCTCGCGCAGTCCGTCGAGGTCGTGCACGTCGCCGGCGAGCGCCGTGACCGTCGTGACCGCCACTCCCGGGTGGGCCGCGGCGAATCTGTCCGCCAGGCGCATCTGGCGCTCCGCGATCTGCATGCGCTGGGCGTGCAACTGCAGTAGCGCCGACGTCAGCTCGTTGCGTGCGGCGACCTCGGGAGCCAGCGCCTCCTGCTCGGCGAGCAGCTGGGCACCGGCGGCAGCCTGCTCGGCCGTCAGCTCCGGATCGTCGACCTGCTGCATACGGTTCAGCACCAGCCCGGCGAGGGGCATGTCGTCGCGGCGCAGCCGCTCGACGAAGTACGCGGCCTCGCGAAGCGCATCCCGCTCCGGCGCCGCGACCACGACGAATGACGTGCCCTCGTCCTTGAGGAGCGCATAGGTCGCATCGGCTCGCTCGCGGAACCCACCGAAGGTGGTGTCGATCGCGGCGACGAAGGTGCCGAGGTCGGAGAGAACCTGCGCGCCGAGGATCTTGGTCAGCACATTGGTGAAGATCCCGAAGCCCATTGCCGCAAGGCGTCCGATGCCTCGACCCGCACCACGGGCCGGTGCCGTCAGGATGCGGATGAATCGGCCGTCGAGGAAGGAGCCCAGGCGCTCCGGTGCGTCGAGGAAGTCGAGCGCACTCCGCGACGGCGGTGTGTCGACGATGATGAGATCCCAGGTGCCCTCGTCCTCGGCGCGCAGGTGCAGCTGGCCGAGCTTCTCCATCGCCATGTACTCCTGCGTCCCGGCGAAGGACGATGACAGGGCCTGGTAGAACGGGTTGCTCAGGATCTGCTGCGCGCGCTCGGGATCTGCGTGACCTTCGACGACCTCGTCGAAGGTGCGCTTCATGTCGAGCATCATCGCGAACAGTGAGCCGGAGCCGTCGGGGGCGCACACTCCCGGTACCTGGCGCGGGGTGTTGTCCAGTGATGACAGTCCCATCGCCTGGGCGAGGCGCTTGGCGGGATCGATGGTCAGGACGCACACGTGCCGCCCGGACTCGGCTGCGCGCAGGCCCAGTGCAGCCGCTGTAGTCGTCTTGCCGACGCCGCCTGCCCCGGTGCAGACGATGATCCGCACACCCGGATCGGTCAGCACGGCGTCGATGTCGAGTCGCGGCGCGCGGGCGAACAGGTGGCCGGTCATCGCAGCCCTCCGTCCCGAAGGATCTGTGCGAGTTCGTACAGGCCGCCGAGGTCGATCCCGCCGCCCAGCAGCGGAAGCTCGAAGGTGGGCAGGTCGAGCCCGGCAATGCGGGTCCGCTCGCGCTCCTCGAGCGCAACGCGCTGTGCGTGGTCGGCTGCCTCGCGCAGCAGTGCCGGGACGATCGCATCCTCGTGGGCACCGAGGCCGCAGCTCTCCAGTGCGGCGGTGATGTCACCGACGGGCAACGTGCCCGCCGTGGCCCGCGCCATCTGCTGCGGGGAGAGCATCGGAGGCCGCGTCATGTTGACGACGATCCCGCCGACTGGCAGACCCTCCGAGCGGAGCTCGGCCACGCCGTCCATCGTCTCCTGGACGGGCATCTCCTCGAGCAGGGTCACCAGGTGCACGGCGGTGGTGGGAGACGCGATGACGCCCATGACGAGGTCGGCGTGGTTGCGGATCGGTCCGACGCGCGCCAGGCCCGAGACCTCGGAGTTCACGTTCAGGAACTTGGCGATGCGTCCGGTCGGGGGTGCGTCCATCACGACGGCGTCGTAGGCATCGGCATCGCCCTTGCCCTTGCGGCGGACCACCTCGACGGCCTTGCCGGTGAGCAGGACGTCGCGCAGGCCGGGGGCGATGGTCGTCGCGAAGTCGACGGCGCCCATCTTGCGCAGGGCGGCACCGGCGCGCTTGAGGTTGTAGAACGTCTCGAGGTAGTCGAGCAGGGCCTCCTGCGGATCCACCGCGAGGGCCCAGACCTCACCGCCCCCGGGAGCGACTGCGACCTTGCGCTCCTCGTACGGCAGCGGCGGGGTGTCGAACAGCTGGGCGATGCCCTGCCGCCCCTCGACCTCGATCAGCAGCGTGCGGCGCCCCTCGCGGGCGAGGGCGAGGGCCATGGCTGCAGCCACGGTCGTCTTGCCCGTGCCCCCCTTGCCCGACACGACATGCATGACCACGTCGGGCCACAGTCGCTCGGTCATCGCTCCAGCCTATTCGGCGACGTGCGCTGATCCCCGTGGGTCTACTGTCGACCCATGACCACATGGGAATACGCCACCGTGCCGCTGCTCGTGCACGCAACCAAGCAGATCCTCGACAACTGGGGCCAGGACGGCTGGGAGCTCGTCCAGGTCGTGCCCGGGCCGAACCCGGAGAGCATGGTCGCCTACCTCAAGCGTCCGACGGGGCAGTCCTGATGTCGGCCGTCGAGCAGCGCCTCGCTGCGCTCGGGCTCACGGTGCATGAGGTCGTGCCACCCGTGGCGTCCTACGTGCCGGCAGTGCGCACCGGGCGCTACGTCCACATCTCGGGCCAGCTGCCCATCGTCGACGGTGTCCTGCTAGAGACCGGCAAAGTGGGGGCTGAGGTCAGCGCGGAGCGCGCGGCTGAGCTCGCTGCAGTGTGCGCGCTCAACGCGATCGCCGCGGTGAAGTCCGTGGCGCCGCTGGACTCGGTGACGCGCATCGTCAAGGTGACGGGCTTCGTCGCGAGCGCTCCCGACTTCACCGGCCAGCCGGTCGTCATGAACGGTGCGAGCAACCTGCTGCTCGAGGCCTTCGGCGACATCGGCAGGCACGCGCGATCGTCCTTGGGAGTTGCCGTGCTGCCCTTGGACGCTCCTGTCGAGGTTGAGCTGATCGTCGAGCTGGGCGAATAGTCCCGAAGTCCTGGAGGTTGCACGCGTGAGCGCGAACGTTCCCTCCGCGGCGACCGTCGTCCTCGTGCGCGATGGCATGGAGGGCGTGGAGACCTACCTGATGCGCCGGGTGGCAACCATGGCCTTCGCGCCGCGCATGTACGTGTTCCCCGGTGGACGACTGGATGACATCGATCGTGCCGCAAGAGTCACGATCATCGGTGGTGATGCGGACGATCTTGCGCGTCGAGCAAGTGCCGAACCGGATGAGCTGCACGCGCTCTACGCCTGCGCTGTCCGCGAGACGCTGGAGGAGGTGGGGATCGAGCTCGCCGCCACCACGTGCGATGGCAGTGTGCGCATCGACGTGGGAGACCTGCCGCTCGTCGACCACTGGGTGACCCCAGAAGTTGAGTCGCGGCGCTACGACGTCCGGTTCTTCGCTGCCATGGTCATCGGCGCCGATGCCCGGCTCACCACGACAGAGGCCGACGACGGCGGCTGGTGGCGGCCCGCAGATGCGCTTGCCGCCCACTCCCGCGGTGACCTGCCCATTCTGGCGCCCACGGAGGCCGTGCTGCGGTGGGTCGGAGAGCACGGCACCGCAGCGGACGTCCTGCAGCAGGGTGCGGCTCGGATGGTCGTCCCTCGTCGGCCCATGCGGGTGCCCGACGAGGATGGCGGGACGCGCTGGATCCTCGTGCACGACCGCACCGGGGAGATCCTCCGCGACCCGCACGCGGCTCCCCACACGCGGGAGAGCGACGGCCTGCCGATGGAGTCGGCGTGAGCGGCCGGGTGCTGCCGTTCACCGGATCGCAGGAGCCGTGGAGCGGGGGGCGCGCCACTGATGTCGCCACCTGCGTTCTCGCGCCCAATGCCTCCCCCTGGACCCTCGACGGCACCAACACGTGGATCATCGGGGATCGCGACGTCGTCATCGTGGATCCGGGCCCGGACGACCCTGTCCACCTGGCGGCCGTGTCGGCTCGCGTGGAGTCGCAGGACCAGCGAGTCGTCGGGGTGCTGCTGACGCACGGTCACCTCGATCATTCGGCCGGTGCGCGTGCACTCGCAGAGCAGCTGGGCGTCGGTGTCCGGGCACTGGATCCCGGTCATCGGCTGGGCGACGAGGGACTTGTCGACGGTGACGTCATCGATCTCGGCACGACCGCGATGCTCGTGGTCGCGACTCCCGGCCACTCCGGCGACAGCGTGTGCGTGACCGTGCCGTCCGATGGCTCCGTGCTCACGGGCGACACGGTGCTGGGTCGCGGAACGACCCTGGTCGCCTGGCCCGACGGCACCCTCCGCGACTACCTCGACAGCCTCGGCAGACTGCGTGACCTGGCGGTGGACCTCGGTCTCGTGCGGATCCTTCCCGGCCACGGGCCTGTGCTGGGCGATCCGGTCGGCGTCATCGACGCCTACCTGTCGCACCGGCGCGAGCGGCTGGCGCAGGTGCGCGAGGTCTACGAGTCGGGGATCACGTCACCGGAGGCCATCGTCGAGGTGGTCTATGCCGACGTTCCGCGCGAGGTGTGGCCGGCGGCCGAGCAGACCGTCCGCGCCCAGGTGGACTACCTGCGGTCCGTGCGCTGACGCCCGAGTAGTGCTCGACCCGCCAAGGCGAGGTGCGCTAGCGGGCGCGCTTGCCCAGGCGTTCGACGTCCAGGATCAGCACCTGGCGCGACTCCAGCCGGATCCATCCGCGCTGGGCGAAGTCGGCGAGAGCCTTGTTGACCGTCTCGCGGGAGGCGCCGACGAGCTGGGCCAGCTCCTCCTGGGTCATGTCGTGCGTGACGAGCAGGCCATCCGGCGTGATCTCGCCGAACTTCTCGCCCAGCTCCATCAGGGCCTTGGCGACGCGACCGGGTACGTCGGAGAACACCAGGTCCGCCATGGCCTCGTTGGTGCGCCGGATGCGTCGGGCGAGCGCCTGCAGCAGGGCGGCACCGACCTCAGGGCGGCCGCTCAGCCACGGACGCAGCTGGTCGTTGCCGAGGGCGAGCACGATGGAGTCCGTGAGGGCGGTGGCGGTGGAGGTGCGCAGCCCCGGGTCGAAGAGGCTGAGCTCGCCGAACATCTCACCGGGACCGAGGATGCTCAGGAGGGACTCGCGGCCGTCCGACGACGACTGGCCGAGCTTCACCTTGCCCTCGACGATGATGTACATCTGGTCGCCTGGCTGGCCTTCGGAGAAGATCACCTCGCCCTTGGCCAGATCACGAGCGACGAGTGACGCGCGGAGTGCAGCGGCCCCCTCGGGATCCAGTGCGGCGAACAACGGCGCCTGGAGGAACGCGTCATCCATCTCGTCTGCCCCGCTTCGTCGTCACGATCGTGCTGCCTTCGCGACATACGCTACCGGCATGGTGGTGAAGCGGAGCAACGGAGTCGGTGAGGACCCCACCGCCCTCAGGCGCCGCGCGCGCCGGATCGTCACGGTGCTGGGCGAGACGTACCCCGACGCCCACTGCGAACTGGACTTCACCTCACCACTGGAACTGCTGGTCGCGACCGTGCTGAGTGCCCAGTGCACCGACCAGCGCGTCAACAAGGTGACCCCGGCGCTCTTCGCCCAGTACCCCACTGCGGCCGACTACGCCGGGGCCGATCTCGGCCAACTGGAGGCGCTGATCGCACCGACCGGCTTCTTCCGGCAGAAGGCGGCCACCCTTCAGGGGATAGGGCAGGCGCTCGCTGCTCGTTACGGTGGCGAGGTGCCGGACCGCCTGGAGGACCTCGTCACGCTCCCGGGCGTGGGACGCAAGACGGCCAACGTCGTGCTCGGCAACGCGTTCGACGTGCCGGGCATCACGGTCGACACCCATCTCGGGCGGCTCGCGCGACGTTTCGGCTGGACCCAGCACGCAGATCCCGACAAGGTCGAGCGCGACCTGATGGACCTGTTCCCACGCAAGGACTGGACGCTGATGTCGCACCGGGTCATCTGGCACGGACGCCGAAGGTGCCATGCCAAGCGACCGGCCTGCGGAGCGTGCCCGGTGTCGCGCTGGTGCCCGGCCTTCGGCGAAGGCCCCACCGATCCGTCCGAGGCCGAGGGCCTTGTCCGTGACTCGGGGCGCGCATGACGGTGCAGTGGTCGCGCCAGGGGCAGGCCTTCGACGGCGCCGTGGTCCCCGACTGGTTGACTCCCGTCGCCGAGGTGGCGGCCGGCGTGCAGGCCGAGGACCTCACCCGCTTCGTCCCCCCGCACGGGGAGGGTCGGCACTCGGCCGTGCTCATGCTCTTCGGGCCGGAACGCGACCTGCTGATCATCCAGCGGGCCAGCACCATGCGCGCGCATGCAGGCCAGCCCGCCCTGCCCGGGGGTGCGGTCGATGGGGACGAGACCGCGGTGCACGCGGCCCTGCGCGAGGCGAACGAGGAGACGGGTCTGGATCCTTCGGGGGTCGAGGTCTTCGCGCGGCTCCCGGACCTGTGGGTCCCGGTCACCGGATTCGTCGTCACTCCCGTTCTCGGGTGGTGGCGTGAGCCGTCGCCCGTGTGGGCACGTGATGCGGCCGAGGTTTCGAGTGTCCACCGCATCCCGATCGAGGAATTCGTCGATCCGGCGCACCGCTGCCGAGTGGCGCATCCGTCGGGCTACATAGGTCCGGGCTTCGAGGTGCGCGGCCTGCTGGTCTGGGGCTTCACGGCGGGGCTCATCGCCGGCCTGCTCGACCGCGTCGGCTGGGCCCGGCCCTGGGACGACTCGCGCATCGTCCCGATCGACGAGCAGGAGCCCGTGCCGTGACGATCGTCGACTGGGTGCTCATCGGGGCGCTGCTCGTATTCGCCGTCGCCGGCTGGTTCCGCGGCTTCGTCGCGGGACTGCTCTCCTTCGTCGGCTTCCTCGGCGGCGGCCTCGCCGCCGCCTTCATCCTGCCGGGCCTCATCGATCGCTTCGTCGAAACCGAGTGGCTCAAGGTCGCCGCGGTAGCAGGGGGCGTCCTCATCGTCGCCCTGATCGGACAGTTCGCCGCCTCGATCCTGGGACAGCGCCTGCGTGATCGCATCACGTGGCGACCGGTGCGACTGGTCGACAACATCGCCGGCGCCGCCCTCAACGTCTTCGCCTTCGCCGCCGTGGTGTGGATCATCGCGAGCGCGCTCGCCTACCTGCCTGTGTCCCTGGTGTCAGAGCAGGTGACGCAGTCGAGGGTGCTCGTCGCGCTCGACTCCGTCGTGCCCCCCCAGGCGCGCAATGCCTTCACCAGCCTGCGCACCCTCGTCGGGCAGACGGATGTGCCTCGGGTGTTCTCCGGACTGGCCCAGATCACCGGTCCCGACGTCGACTCTCCGGATCCCGCATCCGTCACTGCTGCGGTCGACCGGGCCCGGGAGTCGATCGTCGAGGTCAGCGGGGACACCCCGGAGTGCTCGTCGGCCGTGACGGGCACCGGATTCGTCATCCGGCCCGGACTCGTCATCACCAACGCCCACGTCGTGGCAGGCGTGGACGAGCCCGTCGTGCGCGTGCGGCTCGGCGACCGACCCATGCGCGCCTCCGTCGTGCACTTCGATCCGCAGGTTGACATCGCGCTGCTGTCGGTGCCGCAGCTGGAGGCGCGTGCGCTGGATCTGGCCCAGGCACCGGCGGCGTCAGGCCAGGCCGCGGCAGTGGCGGGCTTCCCGGACTCCGGGCCCTATCGCGTTGAGCCGGCCCGGATACGGACGACGGTGCGCGCGGTCGGCGATGACATCTACGGGCAGTCTGGAGTCGAGCGTGAGGTCTACGCCTTCCGCGGTGTCGTGCTTCCCGGCAACTCCGGCGGACCGCTGCTCGACGAGGACGGCCGGGTGCTGGGCATGGTCTTCGGTGCCGCCGATGAAGCCGACGACACCGGCTACGCGCTCACCGCGACGGAGCTCGATCGGGCACTCGACGCACCGCGCCGGGGCCTGGCCGACACCGGCTCCTGCCGCATCCGGGACTGACCACGCCGACCGATCTGCTCAGGGTGCGAGTTCCTGGGCGACCAGGTACGCGACGGTGAGGCCGCGGCCGAGGGCGAATCCGCTGTTGTACCCGCTCCCCATGGTCGTCAGCGCCGCCACCGAGCCCACCGCGTAGAGCCCGGGAATGACCTCACCCGACGTGCTCAGGACGTGACCGTCGCCGTCCGCGCGGACGCCGCTGGAACCGATGCCCGTGCCGACGAACTTCAGCCGCGTGCCGTAGAACGGGGGCTCGGTAAGCGGCCCGAGAACCGGGCTAGGCGCATGCGAGGGATCTCCGGCGAAGCGGAGGATGAACGGGACGCTGCCGCGCCCGAAGTCGGGATCCTCCCCGCGCTCGGCGTGCTCGTTGAACCGCGCCACGGTGCGAGCCAACCCGTCGCCGTCGACGCCGAGACGCTCGCCGAGGGTGACGAGGTCGTCAGCCTGCATGACGAACTCCGCGGGGTACTCACCGCCCGGAGGCGTGAGCCCGAGTCCGTATTTGCGGTGGTGCTGCTCATCCCACACGAGGTAGAACGGCAGGTGACGATCATCGGGGTTCAGTGCGCCGCGCACGATCGTCACCCAGTAGGAGTCGTCGCAGAAGCGCCGCCCCGTCCGATCGACCATGAGGCAGTGCGGCAACGCATACTCCGGGCCGTTGGACACTCCCGTGTCCGAACGAGAGTTCCAGCCCGGGACGATCGGGACCCTCGTCGCCGGCACGTGCGCGACGTCGGCACCCACCTCTCGGGCCATCGTGATGCCCGCGCCGGTGAGGCTTGTGGGCGCGAGGCTGCTGAAGTCATCCGGCCCGAGGCCGAGGAACTCCTCGACGAGGTCCGGATTCCAGTCATAGGTGCTCGTGGCGAGGACGACGGGCCCATGGAGCTCCACCGCTCCGTCCGGCGAGTCGGCATGAACACCGACGACGGCGCCTGTGCTGTCCGTGATGAGCGACGTCACGGGTGTCGACAGTCGGATCTCGACTCCGGGTTCGCGCAGGATCCGGGCGAGGAAGCTCGCGACGACCCCTGTGCCGAAGGTCAGCGGATCCCCGTCGCGGGCAGACGGGCCCGCTGCGTCGGTCCGACCGAAGGCCGGGACGCCTGCGTGCTGCGCGATCTCGTCGTCCTCGCTGGCCGCTCCGGGATCATCTGCCGCGACACTCGAGGAGCGCCGTCCCTTCACGTGCATCTCGGCGTACGTCATGCCCACCGGGAAGTTGGGGCTGACCCGCAGCAGCTGCCGCCACTCGCCGAGCTCCGAGCCGTCGATGACGGCGTTCGTCAGGTAGCGGCCGACCTCGAGGGCTCCGGCGGCCTCCGAGTGGTAGTCGGCTAGGTCCGGGATGATCTCCCACCGGATGGCACCGACGTTCTCCCAGTACTCGATGGCCTCAGGCGACATGTCGAGCCACCGCTTCATTGCCACCTCGTCGAGCAGGTGAGGATGCTCGGCGGTGAGGTCGCGGACGTACTCCTCAGCCAGGCCGAGGTCGTCGACGATGCCCTCGCGCGCCGCGACGTGGTTCGCCCCCACCCACACCATGCCGCCGGAGTACGCGGCGGCGCCGCCGACGAGATCGCTCGACTCGAGCACGACGGCCCGTCCGCCCCGCAGGGCGACACCCAGTGCCGTTGCGAGACCGGAGAGTCCCGCCCCCACGACGATCACCTGCTGCTCGCCCATGACACCCCCCGATCGATGAACCGCACCGTCACAGTAGTGATCGGCAGCGCTCCCGGACTACGTCCAGAGGGAGGTCTTCGTCACGTCGATCGGCCAGGCCCTCGAGGGCCCGCTCGGCCAGTCGCCGCGCCCCCTCTGCATTGCCGCGTGCTGCATGTGTCTCGGCTCCACCCCACTGGGCGAGCGCCCGCCACAGGGCACGATCAGCAGGTGCGCATGTTCGCCAGCGCTCCTCGCACACCTCGTGGGCATGGAAGGGCAGGCCGTCCTGCAGGCAGGACCATGCCACCTGCCAGACGCGCGCGTCGGTGAGGCCGGTGATGGACGGGACTTCCGGTGCACGCTCGACGTCGGACGCACCGTCGGACAGCGGACGCCCGAGCCGGTCGCGCGGCCGGGTCATGCGAGGTCCGAAGAAGCCACCTGATCCAGCTGATCCAGCCAATCCAGCAGGGCTCTCGTGAAGGCGTCAGGACGCTCCTCGTGCGGGTAGTGACCAGCGTCGAGGTCGATTCGCGCGTACGCGGCTCGGACGAACTGCTCGCTGCCGTCGACGGACGCGGCCAGGATCATCGGGTCGGCGGCGCCGTGCACCTGCAGCACCGGGCACTGCACGGGCGCCTCCATGAGCGACATGTAGCCGAGCCCATCCGGCCGCAGGACTGATCGCACTGCCCAGCGGTGGTACTCGACGGACGTGTGCGCCGTCGGCCAGCGCAGGAACGCCGCTCGATAGGCGGTCGACGTGTCGTCGTCGAGCCATGACGCGTCGGCGCTCCACCCTGCGAGGAGCCTGACGACACGGGCTCCGTCGTCGGACGTCAGCGAGCGCTCGGGCAGGAACGGCACCTGGAATCCGAGGGCGTAGTTCATCGCCCTGCGCTGGTGCCGGTTGCCGAGGATCGACGCCCGCAGTCGACGTGGATGCGGCATGGAGACGGGCACGATCGCACGCACCACCTCGGGCTCCAGCACCGCGGTGACCGACGATGACGGCCTCGGTGATGCCGAGGCTGCGGATGACCCCGGCTACGTCGGCGGCCATGGTGCGGGGGTCGTAGCCGTCGGGCGGGTGGTCGCTGCCGCCGTACCCGCGAAGGTCCATGGCGATCGCGCGGTATCCCGCATCCGCCAGCGTCGTCAGCTGGCGACGCCACGTCCACCAGAAGGTGGGGAATCCGTGCAGCAGCACGATGGCCGGTCCGCTGCCGAGGTCGGCGACGTGGAAGCGCGCCCCATTGGCGGAGACGTCGCGATGCGTCCAGGGTCCGGGGGCGCGAATGACCGATTCGGGGTCGGGGACGGTCACCGGCTAGGAGGCCGCAGGGGGAGTGGACAGCCCGGTCGTCTCGCTGCCGCCCGCGCCGCCGGTGAGCGCTGCCTTGGTCTTCTCGAACTCCGCCTTCGACAGCGTGGGGGCCTTCACCTCGGAGAAGTTCTTCCGCGCCAGCAGCCCGGTGATCGCCGTGACCACGATGAGGAGCCCGGCGACGATGAGCATGCCGGCCCAGATCGGCAGGCCGAGAGCCACGAGGCCGAAGGCGAGGCTCAGCAGGAGGAACAGCCCCGCGAACGTGGCGACCCCGGCCGTGATGAGGCCGAACACGCTGCCCATGCCAATCTTGCCGCCGGTCTGCGCCATCTCCGCCTGCAGCAGCGCGACCTGCGCCTTGGCCAGGCGCTGGGCATCCGAGACCGTCTTGCTCACCAGCTGGGTGAGGCTGGGCGGGGGTTGCGGGGGCATGGCTCCTCCGTTTCGGCGGTGTCGTCGGACGACGCGCGCCGTGTCAGGTGATCGCTTCAGGCTAGCGGGAGTCCGGCTGCTGGTACACGTCCGGGATGCCGTCGCCGTCGTCGTCGCGGTTCTCCTCCTCGAACACGCGCCGGTAGTGGCGGCCGCGCAGGCGCAGCGCCACCGCCGCGAGCAGGGCGGCCACGAGGGAGGCGGCGAGGATGGCCCCCTTGGCCGACTCCAGGCGCAGGAGGTCGTCGTCGTAGGCCAGCTCGGCGATGAGCAGGGCGACCGTGAAGCCGATGCCGGCAAGCACGCCGATCGCGGCGATGTCCCGCCAGGCGATGCCCGGCGCGAGGGAGGCTCGAGTGAAGCGCGCGGTGAGCCAGGCTCCCAGGAAGACGCCGATCGGCTTGCCGAGCACGAGTCCGAGGATGACGCCGATGGCCACGGGTTCGGTGATGGCGGAGGCGATACCGATGGCGCGCAGGTCCACGCCGGCGGCCATGAACGCGAAGACGGGCACGGCCACGCCTGCGCTGAGCGGGTGGATGCGATGGGCGAGTCGATCGGCGGGCGACTCGGCCTCGCCCGGGTCGGGGCGCACGCGGGTGAGCAGGCCCAGGATCACCCCGGCGACGGTGGCGTGCACACCGCTCTCGTGCATGAAGTACCAGGCGAGCAGTGCGACCGGCACGTACAGCAGCGGGGACGTCCAGCGCATTCGCTGGGCGAGGGCGTAGACCGCGAACATCGCGACGGCGGCGAGGAACCACGGAAGGCTGAACTTGTCCGAATAGAAGATCGCGATGACCGCGATGGCACCGAGGTCGTCGACGACCGCCAGCGTCAGAAGGAATGCACGCAGTGCGACGGGCAGCCGACGTCCGAACACGGCGAGCACCGCGAGTGCGAAGGCGATGTCGGTCGCCATCGGGATGCCCCACCCGGTGAGGTCGCCGCGCTCCATGCTGCTGTTCACCGCGACGAAGATGAGCGCGGGCACGACCATGCCACCGAGGGCTGCTGCCGCGGGAACCACGGCCTGCGCCGGCCGGCTCAGGGAGCCGACGACGAGCTCGTGCTTGAGCTCCAGGCCGACGACGAAGAAGAAGATGGCGAGCAGGCCGTCGGCGGCCCACACCCCGAGGGGAAGGTCCAGGCCGAGTGCGGCGGGTCCGACCTGCCACGACACCAGGGCGAGGTAGCTGTCGCCCCACGGCGAGTTGACCCAGATGAGTGCGATCGCGGCCGCCGCGATGAGCAGCACGCCGCCGACGGTCTCGTCCCGCAGGTAGGACAGCAGCCGGATCCGCTCGCCCAGTGAGGGGCGAGCGAGGATCTCGTGGGAGCCGCTCACCGATTCACCCTAGCCCGCACGCACCCGCGCGACGGGTGGGATCAGTCCTCGCTGGTCCCGGACTTCAGCCCGTCCGCGATCAGGTTCATGACGGTCGGGTCGGCGAGAGTGGTGGCATCGCCGAGCGACCTGTTCTCCGCCACGTCGCGCAGCAGGCGACGCATGATCTTGCCTGAGCGGGTCTTCGGAAGCTCGGGCACGACCATGATCTGGCGCGGCTTGGCGATCGGCCCGATCTCGTGCGCGACATGGTTGCGCAGTTCAGTGATGATGGCCTCGCCCTCGGCCTCCGCCGCCGGCACGCCACCGCGCAGGATGACGAACGCGACGATGCCCTGCCCGGTGGTCTCGTCCGCTGCACCCACCACGGCCGCCTCCGCCACCTTCGGGTGGGAGACGAGCGCTGACTCCACCTCTGTGGTGGAGATGCGGTGCCCCGAGATGTTCATGACGTCGTCGACGCGGCCGAGCAGCCAGATGGCTCCGTCCTCATCCCACTTGGCACCGTCCCCGGCGAAGTAGTACTGCGGCCAGCGCGACCAGTAGGTGTCGATGTAGCGCTGGGGGTCGCCCCAGATTCCGCGCAGCATCGCGGGCCAGGGCTCGGTGAGCACGAGGTACCCGCCATGGCCATGTCCGACGGGCGTTCCGTGGTCGTCGACGATGGCCGCCCCGATACCCGGCAGCGGCCCCATCGCGCTGCCGGGCTTGCACGGCGTGATGCCCGGCAGCGGCGAGATCATCATCGCCCCGGTCTCGGTCTGCCACCACGTGTCGACGACCGGGCAGCGCCCGCCGCCGATGACGTCGCGGTACCAGATCCACGCCTCGGGGTTGATCGGCTCGCCGACCGACCCGAGGAGACGCAGGCTCGAGAGGTCCTTGCTCTGCGGCAGTTCGTCTCCCCACTTGGCGAACGTGCGGATCGCCGTGGGTGCGGTGTAGAGGATCGTCACCCGGTGCCGCTCGATGATGTCCCACCAGCGGTCCTTGCCGGGGGTGTCCGGCGTGCCCTCGTACACGACCTGCGTGACGCGGTTGGCCAGTGGCCCGTAGACGATGTACGAGTGGCCGGTGACCCAGCCGATGTCGGCGGTGCACCAGAAGATGTCGGAGTCGGGCTTGAGGTCGAACACGTTGCGATGCGTGAACGCCGCCTGCGTCAGGTATCCGCCCGACGTGTGCAGGATGCCCTTCGGCTTCCCCGTCGTCCCCGACGTGTACAGGATGAAGAGGGGATGCTCGCTGTCGAAAGCCTCGGGCGTGTGGGACGTCGACTGCCGGTCGACCAGCTCGTGCCACCACACGTCCTTGTCGGTCCATCTCACCTCACCCCCGGTGCGCTTGACGACGAGCACGTGCTCGACGCTGGGGCAATCGGCGACGGCCTCGTCCACGGCAGGCTTGAGAGCCATGACCGAGCCGCGCCGGTTCTGTCCGTCTGCGGTGATGACGAGCTTGGCGGTCGCGTCATCGATACGTGACCGCAGTGCCTCCGCGGAGAACCCGGCGAAGACCACCGAGTGCGGTGCGCCGATGCGCGCGCATGCCAGCATCGCGACGATGGCCTCAGGAATCATCGGCAGGTAGATCGCCACGCGATCGCCGGCCACCAGTCCCAGCTCGGTGAGTGCATTGGCCGCGCGGCTGACCTCGTCCTGCAGCTCGGCGTAGGTGATGTCACGGCGGTCGCCCGGCTCGCCCTCGAACCGGATCGCGACCTGGGAGCCGAATCCGTCCTCGACGTGACGGTCCACGCAGTTGTAGGCCACGTTGAGGCGGCCGCCGACGAACCACTTGGCGAACGGGGCGTCGGACCAGTCGAGCACCTGGCTCCAGGGCTGCGCCCAGGAGAGGTGCTGCGCCTGCTCCTCCCAGAAGCCGAGGCGGTCGCGGTTCGCCTGGTCGTAGATGCCGGGCTGCGCATTGGCCTGCGCGGCGAACTCCGGCGTGGGCGGGAAGAGTCGGTCCTCGTGGGAGAGGTTCGCTACGGCGTCGTGGGTCTGGTCGGTCACGTGCACCAGTGAACCAAAGTCCTTGGTTGGATGGAGGCGTGTTCGCGACCCCGACCGACCCGTTCGCCGAGGTTTCGGCGATCCCGGTGGTCGCGGACTCCGCGTCCGCAGCCCGTGAGGCGGTCGATGCGCTCCTATGGCGCCGAGACGTGCGCAACGCCGCGGCCGAGTTCGCGGCGTCGTCCATCCAGCGGGGCGCTCGCGACTCGGCCGTCATCGACGGCGCAGACGTCGTCACCGTGGAGGACTCGCCCATGGGGCGCGTGCTCGACGCGGCCCTTCGGGTCACTGCAGGGGTGCCCACCCAGGTCGACGTCTTCGCCAGGGCGCCGATGCAGGCCTGGGCCCACCTCCACGCCCTGGCGGCTCACGGTTTCGTCACCGATGAGGAGCTGGGCCGACCTCGGGCGGGGGAGATCGCCGACGATCCGCTGAACCTCGGTGCGCTGCCGCCGGCCGGGGTCGCGGCCGACCGTATGGCCCTGCTTGCTCACCTGCTCACGTCACCGACGCAGGCCCCCGCCCTCGTCGTCGCGGCGCTGGCCCATGCTGAGGTGGCTGTGCTGCGTCCCTTCGCCTGGGGTTCCGGCCTGCTCGCGCGCGCGACGACCCGGCTGGTCATGGCTGCCCGCGGCGTCGATCCGTCGTGCTTCAGCATTCCCGAGCAGGGCATGGTCGAGATGGGGCGCGCGTCGTATGTGCGTGCGCTGCGCGCGTACGGGTCGGGATCCCGCGACGGCGTGGCGGAGTGGTGCGTGTGGCATGCGACGGCCGTGGCCGCCGGTGCTGCACTCTGATCCACGTCTCCCCGAACTCGTCGAGACCTACAGCCACCGTCGCAAGATCCACAGGATGCGACGGCAAGTGCAGGTCTCGCTGAACCTGTGGACGGACATTTGCCGCGGGCACCCGTGCCGCGCAGGCTCTGGGGCCATGCCACGTCGCGCGGAGCCCGACCCTGCGCTGCCGCTGCTGGCCTTGGTCGGAGAGGCTCGCGATGCCGGCCTGTCCATCGACCAGATCCGGCACCGCGTCCGATCCGGAGCGTGGCTGCGCATCGCCCGTGGCGCCTACGTGCCGGGAGGCGAGGCGGAGTTCGACGCTCTCGATCGCCATGCGCGGGCGCGCGTCGAGCACCTCCTGCAGGCAGTGGCGGCTGCCTCCCGCAACCCGGGCTCCGTGATCTGCGACGCGAGCGCGGCCACGCTGCACGGCATGGCTCTGCTGGATCTGCCCGCACGCGTGCAGCTCGGCGTCCCCCCGGGTCGGTGGTCTGGCACGAGGAGCGGCATCGACTTCCGGACCCGTGACTTCGCCCCGGACGAGGTGGTGCGCGGACGGGTTCCGGTGGCGTCTGCTCTGCGTGCGTGGCTGGACCTCACGCGCCACGGGACTCTGGCGGAGGCGCTGGCGGCCGGGGACTCCGCCGTGCGCCAGGGACTCCTCGATCCCCGTGCGGCAGTCGAGCGCAGCGCCGAGTGGGCAGGCCGGCGCGGGTGCCGACGCCTCGCACGTGCTGCGGATCTCCTCAACGGTGCCCGGGAGTCCGTGCTGGAGTCGGCGTCCTTTGCCTACTTCGTCGAGCACCGACTTCCGCTGCCGAGGTGTCAGGTGGTCATCCGTTCGCGCGACGGCCTGTTCCTGGGGCGCGTGGACTTCCTCTGGGATGAGGCGCGGCTGGTCGGGGAGTGCGATGGGCGCATCAAGTATGCGTCGGTGGACGACGTCTACGCCGAGAAGCGGCGCGAGGACGCGATCCGCGCCGAGGAATACCAGTTCGTGCGCTGGGGGATGCGGGACCTGCGCAACCCCGCTCTCGCAGAGCTCCTGCGCCGCCGCCTGCGCCGAGACCTGCACTAGGCGTCGCAAGACCTGTCGGTTGCGACGCCAGCTGCAGGTCTCGGCGGTGAGGGATCAGGTACGAGCGCCGCGACGTCGCGCGTACCAGGTGATTCCCAGCGCCACGGCCCCGATGGCCACGCCGGCCCCGGCCGCCACCGCTGACCGGCGGTGCGCCTGCTCGCGCATGGCCACCGGTTTGGCGAAGTCGACGATGGTCCACTCCCTCGCGACGGCCACCTTGCGCAGGTCGGCGTCCGGGTTGACGGCGACCGGGTGGCCGACGGCCTCCAGCATGGGCAGATCGGTGTGCGAGTCGCTGTAGGCGAATGACTCGGCGAGGTCGTATCCGCGCTCGGCGGCGAGGGACCGCATGGCCTCGGCCTTCCCCTCGCCGTAGGCGTAGAACAGGATCTCGCCGGTGTACGCACCCTCCTCGATGGCGACCTGCGTACCGATCGCGAGATCGGCGCCGAGTCGCGCACCGATCGGCTCGACGATGTCGGTGCCGGACGAGGAGATGATGATGACGTCGCGGCCGGCGGCCTTGTGCTCGCTGATCAGGTCGACGGCCTCCTGGTAGACCATCGGGTCCACGATCTGGTCGAGTGTCTCCCCGACGATGCCCTGAACCTTTTCGACCTTCCAGCCGGTGACGAGCTTCGACATGTACTCCCGCATCGTCTCCATCTGGTCGTGGTCGGCGCCCGACGCGAGGTAGACGAACTGCGCGTACGCGCTGCGGATGACGTCGCTGCGTCCGATCAGCCCCTCCTTGTAGAACGGACGGGCGAACGCGAACGAGCTCGACTTGGCCAGGATCGTCTTGTCGAGGTCGAAGAAGGCGGCAGGCGTCCCGTTCACGGGTGCGCTGTCGTGGTCCATGAGGGGACGGTACCTGCTGCCGTCCACAGGATGCCCATGTCGTGACGGCCGTCCACAGCGTGTTCGGCGGCGGGTCGACCGCGGGCGGGTACCCGCCAAGGTGGGAGCACACCGCCGACTCTCGACGATCGGGGACTTCATGAGCCGACCCCTCCTGGTGAGCGATGACGCGACGCTCATCGACGACGTCCTCCGGCTCGCAGCCGCGGCCAATGTGGAGCTCCATCTGTCGACGGAGCCGGAGGCGGCCCGTGCGCACTGGTCCCGGGCACCGCTGGTCCTCGTCGGGACCGATGCCGCCGGACGCATGGCGGGGCTGCGACCGGAGCGACGCCGCGATGTGGTGCTGGTGGGGCGTCACCTGGGTGATGCGGACTGGCAGCGGGCGGTGACGCTGGGTGCCGAGCATGTGGCCTGCCTCCCGGACTCCGAGCGCTGGCTGATCGACCGCATCGCGGACAGCGGCGAGGGCCCGCTGCGCCACGGGATCGTGGTGGGCGTCCTGTCCTCGGGAGGCGGTGCCGGGGCGTCGAGCCTTGCGGTGACGCTGGCCGGGCTTGCCGCCCGGAACGGCCGTGTGCTGCTGGTCGATCTCGATCCACTGGCCGGGGGAGTGGACGTGCTGCTCGGACGCGAGGCAGCGACCGGCGCCCGCTGGGACGACCTCGCCGACACCCGCGGACGCTTGAGCCCGCAGGCCCTGGAGCAGGCCCTGCCTACCTGGTCAGGGGTGTCCGTCCTCTCATGGGGACGCGAGGGGTCCTCGCATGTGACTCCGGACGCGGTTGCGTCGGTGCTCGACGCGGGGGAGCGAGCCTTCGACGTCGTCGCGCTCGACCTGCCGCGATCACTCGACGATGTCACCGACCTCGCCTTCGGACGCGCGCAGCGCACGGTCCTGGTCACCGCGTCCTGCGTTCGCGGCGTGGCCGCCGCTGCTCGCATAGGTGCTGTCCTTCGCGACCGCTGCGCCTCGCTGGGTGTGGTGGTCCGCCGTCAGCCGCGTGGGGTGTCGACCGAAGCGGTGGCCTCGGTGCTGGCCGATCCGATCCTTGGCGAGGTGCCGTTCTCCGCGCGCCTTGCTCGACGATGCGATGCCGGCGAGGGACCTTCGCTGCGTGACGGCCATGCGCGTGCCGTGCGGCGTCTGCTGCCCGCCGTCATCGGCGCGCACGGTGGGTCCGGATGAGCACCGCCCTGATCGATCGCGTCCGGTCGCGCCTGCTGGCCGCCGACGGTGAGGCGACGCCGGGACGCGTCGCTGCGGCGCTGCGTGACGAGGGCCTGGTGCTCGGCGACGACGCCGTCCTCGACCTCGTGGTCCAGCTGAGGCAGGACATGATCGGCACGGGTCGCCTCGAGCCGCTGCTGAACGAGCCGGGGGTCACCGACGTGCTGGTGAACGGGTGCGGCGATGTGTGGATCGACCGGGGCGATGGGCTCGAGCGCGCTGCGGTTCGCTTCGACTCCGAAGCCGACGTTCGTCGTCTCGCTCAGCGGCTCGCGGCAGCGGCGGGCCGGCGCCTCGACGAGGCCGCACCGCATGTCGATGCCCGCCTGCCCGACGGTGTCCGCCTTCATGCGGTCATCCCTCCCGTGGCAGTCGACGGCACCCTCCTGTCCCTGCGCGTTCCGCCACGCCACGCATTCACCCTCGACGACCTCGTGGCACGCGGCACCATCGACTCGACGCGTGCGGACCTCCTGCGCCGGATGGTGCGAGCCAGGCTCACGATCCTCGTGTCGGGTGGGACGGGCTCGGGCAAGACGACGGTGCTCTCGACGCTCCTCGGAGAGGTGGCCGCTGGCGAGCGCATCGTCATAGTCGAGGACTCCACCGAGCTCGCGCCGAACCATCCGCACGTGGTGCGCGTACAGGCCCGAACTGCGAACGTCGAGGGCGCCGGCCAGGTCACCAGTCGCGATCTCGTGCGACAGGCGCTGCGGATGCGACCGGACCGCCTCGTCGTCGGTGAGGTTCGCGGCGCCGAGGTCGTCGACCTCCTGGCTGCGATGAACACCGGACACGAGGGCGGTGCGGGCACCGTGCACGCGAACTCCCCGGGGGACGTGCCGGCACGCCTCGAGGCGCTCGGTGTCATGGCCGGGCTCGACCGCGAAGCGGTCCACGCACTGATCGCCGCCGGTGTCGATGCCATCGTGCACGTGCGCCGCGACCGGGTGGGATGCCGTGTCCTCGACGGCATCCACGCGCTCGTGCGGGAATCGAACGGATTCGTCGTGACGCGGCCGGCCGTGACCCGCATCGACGGTGGATTCGTCGACGGACCTGCGATGGAGCCTCTGCGCGAGCGGATCGACTCGTCGTGACGGCGCTGGTGGCCGCGGCGCTCACGGCTGCGGCCGTCCTGCTGCTGATGACGTCGGCCCCCGATGCGCGAGTGCGGGGGCTCGCACCCCGTCACCGCCGATGGTCGGGGCGTGCGGTGGCCGTGGTGCGCGCCGGACTGGGCCGCGTGGGAGTCGGGCCCGCCTCACGTCGGCACCAGGCGCTCTCGCGCGCGCGGGTCATCCGGGCGCTGGGCACCCTGGCGGCGGAGCTCGACGCCGGCCTAGCACCGGGCGAGGCGCTGATGCGATCGGCCGGCCATCCCTCCGTGTGGCCCCATGCCTCGAGGGCCGCGCACTGGGGAGGGGACGTCGCCGAGGCCCTCGACCTCGATGCGGCCTCGGCGCCGGTGCTGCAGCAGGTCGCCGCCTGCTGGCGGGTCGGATCCCGGGGGGCGGGGCTGGCCGACTCCATGCGACAGGTGGCGGCCAGCGCCCGGGCCGCGGAGGACGTTCGGGTCGAGCTCGAGGGCCAGCTCGCCGGTCCGCGGGCCACGGCGCGGGTCCTGGCGGCGCTCCCGCTCGTCGGCCTCGGGCTGGGGATCATGCTCGGATCGGATCCGCTGTCCTGGCTGCTCACCACCGTGCCCGGGCGCCTGTGCCTCGGTACCGGGGCAGTGCTCACGACCGTGGGCATGTGGTGGACCAGCCGCATCGCGCTCTCCGTGGAGCGTCGCCTGTGATGCTCGTGGCTGCGATGCTGGCTGCGCTGAGCGCCTGGCTGCTGGTCCCTGCATCCCCGAACCCGCGACTTCGCTTGCTCCTGCAGCGTCCGGCATCAGTCGATATTCCGCAGTCGACGAGGCAGTCGACGAGTCGGCGCACGGCGCTGATGTCGGCGGCAGTCGCCAGCACCGGCGCCTACCTGCTTCTCGGAGGAGTGCTCGGTGTCGTCGCGGCCGTTGCCTGCCTCGTGGTGATCCCTCGATTACTTGCCCGGCTGGAGCCGCGCCGCGTCCGCGAGCACAGGGAGCGGTGCGAGGGGCAGGCGCCGGTGCTCGCCGATCTGCTGGGCGCTCTCCTGGCGTCGGGAGCGACGGTGCGGGATGCACTGCATGCTGCGGCGGCTGCGATCCCGGAGCCGACCGCAACGGTGCTGCGTCCCGTCGTGTCTGCGATCGATCTCGGCGCCGATCCGCCATCCGCCTGGCGCACCGTGGGCGTCATCCCCGCGCACACTCCGATCGTCGACGCCATCTGTCGCGCACACGAGTCCGGCGCTCCGGCTGCGGGGCTGCTGAAGTCCGCTGCCGACGACATCCGCCGCGACAGGCGCCGTGAGGTCGAGGTCGCGGCGCGATCAGCCGGAGTCCGCGCCGTGGCGCCCCTCGCCGCCTGCTTCCTTCCGGCCTTCCTCCTCCTCGGCGTCGTGCCTGTCGTCGCGTCCCTGGCGAGCGGTCTCCTGGCGGGTTGAGCAGATCAGTCCTGCACGTCATCCACATCCCGCCATCACTGCGTCGTGCGCCCCCAGTCCGTGACACGTCCCTGTCGCGCAGATGCGTGCGCGACGACGGTGTGCCTGTCGACCGCATCGGTCGATCGTGCCGATGGCCGGCACGAGTCGCACGGAGCGACTGCACCTCGAAGGAGACACGATGCGCACACTGCTAGCACGCATGAAGAAGGACGACGGACTCTCGACCGCCGAGTACGCGGTCGGGACGGTTGCAGCGGCCGGGCTCGGGGGAGTGCTGATCAAGCTGCTCACCAGCGAGGAGGTCCGCAACCTCATCTGGACGGTCCTGTCCAACGCCTTCGCGGCTCTGCTGGGCTGATGGGGCACAGATCACGTCGGCTGCAGCGCTGGTGGGGCTCGGGCCCGCCCCACCAGCGCTGCCGCCTGCGACGGTCGGCCTGGATGGCCGATGAGCGCGGCATGGTGGTGGCGGAGGCAGCCGTCGTCATCCCGGTCATGGCGGTGGTGGCGCTCGTGCTCGCGTGGGGTGTGTCCGTGACGGCAGACGTCATGACTCTCGCGGATGCCACGCGTCAGGCCGCTCGCGACATCGCCCGCGGAGTGAGCATCGGCGACGCGCTCACCGAGGCGCAGCGCCGGGCGCCGCGGGCGCTGATCTCGGTCGACGAGGACGAAGACCTGGTGACGGTGACGGCGCGGGAAGAAGTGGCTCCACCCTTTCCTGCGCTCGATGGCTTCCGACTTCCGATCCGCCAGTCCGTGTCTGTCTCACGGGAGTGGCAGTGATGGGTGACGACCGAGGCATCGCAACGGTCTGGGCGGCTGCGCTGATGCAGCTGCTGCTGGTCGTGGCTGCTCTCGCGTTGGCGATGGGAAGCCTGGTCGTCGCGCGGTTCAGGGTGGCGACTGTCGCCGATCTCGCTGCCGTCGCCGCGGTGCAGGGGACGGGGTGCGCCGATGCCCAGGCTCTGGTGCGCATCCACGCCATGGACGTGAGGACCTGCACCGTCGTCGGCGCGGACGTCGTCGTTGAGGTCGTGGGCCGCCCTCCTGCTCCACTGGTGCGGCTGAGTTCATGGCTCGGGCACGGGGCACCTGAGGTCACGGCGATGTCGCGCGCTGGCCCGTGAAGGCGGCCGCTAGGGGCTGACCAGTCCCTGCTGCGTGAGCAGCAGGTCGAGCAGCAGCACGGCGCGCTGCTTGTCGAGCGGCTCGTTGCCGTTGCCGCACTTCGGCGACTGCACGCATGCTGGGCATCCGGTGCGACAGGGGCAGGTGGCGATGGCATCGCGCGTGGCCGACAGCCAGGTGCGGGCATGACGAAATCCGTGATGGGCGAATCCGGCGCCTCCCGGGTAGCCGTCATAGACGAACACCGTCGGCTGCCCGGTGTCGGGATGCAGCGCGGTGGAAACTCCGCCGAGATCCCAGCGATCGCACGTGGCGAACAGCGGCAGCAGCCCGATGGATGCGTGCTCTGCCGCGTGGGCGGCTCCCGGAATATCGACCGCCGGGATGCCCGCGGTGGTGATCGTCGACTCCGGCAGCGTCCACCACACCGCCTGCGTCCTCAGTTCCTGCACGGGCATGTCGAGGGGCTCCTCGCCGAGGTTGCGTCCGTTCGGGAGTCGCCGCTGGAACGACACCACCTGCGACGACACGTCGACGACCCCACGATGCAGGACCCCGTCACTCGACGACTCGTGAGTCTCGACGATGACGATGTCGCTGATGGACCGGGCGACTGTGGTGTGCTCGATCGGCTGCTCGACAACGACGGCGACTGAGTCGTCGAGGTCCAAGGACGTGACCAGATGGGTGACGCCCTGATGGACGTAGACCGCACCCGGATGCACCATGGCGGGGGCGGAGGCGCGGTCGACGGAACCGAGGACGCGACCCGTGGCCTCCTCCACCACACTCACCGCAGCACCGCCGCTGCCGCGCAGGTCGGTGAGGTCGGTCGCCCTCTCCGGCCGAGTCCAGAACCAGCCTCGCGTACGCCGCCTGAGCCAGCCCTGCTCGGTGAGGGCGTCGACGACGGCCCGCGCAGTGGGCCCGAAAGCCGCGATGCCGGCCTCGTCGAGGGGCAGCTCGG
>JBIIJX010000228.1:0-3729 GCA_044233495.1 Candidatus Nanopelagicales bacterium | reverse complement strand
GAGCTCGACGACCCCGGGACGTTCGAGCGGTTGGTCATCCGGGCGGTAGCCGTCAGCCAGCAGGCACACGGCGGCAGCGACTTGCGGATAGCGGCGCAGGAGCGCGGTGGGATCGTCGGGTAGGCCGCGCGGACTGAGGGTCTTGGTCTCGCGGATGACCCACGCCCCGCTGCTGCCGAGATAGGCGGTGTCGGGCCGGGTGCTCAGGACGACGTTCGCGTCGTCGTCCCACGCGGTCACCTCGACCTCGCTCAGGACCCGGACCCCGTCCTCGCGCAGCGGACAGCCGCGCAGGTGCTGGAGCAGGTAGGGCCGGTTGACCGAGTACTCGGGGGCGGACCAGCCCAGACTCCGAAGGGCATCGGGGGCGGCGTCGAGGTCGTCCGGAAGATCCGACTCGGTGCACGCGATGCCGCGCTCGTGGGCGGCCGCCAGCCACGCATGGACCTGGATCCCGCGCCGCAGGGCCTCGGATGCCTCGCCGCGCTCGCGCGGCAGGCCGAGATCGCGCGCCAGATGCAGCTGCCTCGGGCAGGCGCCATGGGTCCACAGGTCCGACGGCGAGACCGACCGTGTCGTCGGGGCGAAGCCCGCGACGCCCAGCAGCCCGGGATAGGTCGCCAGTCCCGGGCACACGTGGCGCACGTTGCAGCCACTGCACGCTCGGGTCGGGCGGGTGCGCCCGCCCGCGAGCACCCCCACCGCGGACGGCATCGCGAGCTCGAAGGCAGCGGTCGCCTGCTGCGGGGTGCCGGCGAAGCACTCCTGACTCGTGCCGTCGAGCACGCCGATCAGGCGCACCCGTACGTCGCGGGCCGGGGGTGGCTGGGTCAGACCGGCGATCGGGACGAAGCGCTGGTACCACTTGCCGTGCTCGGCGAGGAATCCCGACCCGGCCACGTGCGCGATGAGCGCCACCTCGGCGTCGGTGAGGGTCGCGGACTCGACGCCGCCCCACCGGAGCAGGTGCACTTCGCGCCGGGCGCCGTCGAGCCCGACATGATGCACCGCCCACGCCCAGAACTCCACGCGATCGCCGTCGGGATCCTGCACCGCGACGACGTCGGAGACGACCTTGGTCGGCGGGAGGTCACCGGACGCACGCAGCGACGCCAGCACCTCCAGATAGCCGACGACCCCGGCCTCGACCGCAGGCACGACATCCGGCGACCACTCCTGCCAGGACTGCTCCACGGCGAGGGCGACAGCCTCGTGGACGGGAACCTCGCCGTCGGGGGTGCGCGCGGCGACGAGGGACGTGAAGAGGACGAGGACGGCATCGCGGACGAGCCCGAGCGGGAAGGACCCCTCCGGGACCGGCTCACGCGGAGCATCGTCGGCCGGGTAGAGGTCCGGGCGGGCCTTGCGCGCGATCTGCTCGGGGCACCCGCGGCCGCGCATCATGGTGCTGGTCACGCGGACGTAGCCCGCCCGTGCCCGCGTGGGCCACGGTGGCTCCCAGTCGGGGATCGCGATGCTCACTCGTCGGCCTCCCCGATGGCGGTCTCCTCGATGGCGGTCTCCTCGATGGCGACCGACTCGATGGCGACCGACTCAGCCGGCGCGGGCGTCCGACGCACCAGTTCACTGCTGCGCTCGAGGATGCGCGTGCTCTCCGGGGACCCGGGCACCGGGACCTCGCGATCAGACCACGCCGGACAGGCGACGCGGAAGGGACAGTAGGAGCACAGCCGGGCGGTGCGGGCCGTCCATTCGCCAGAGCCTTGGCAGGCCGCGCGATCGTCGGCGGCGGCGACCACCTCGCGCTCGACGCGGGCCAGCGCGCCCGCTGGCGTCGGCCGAACCATCAGGCGCTTCGGCTCGCCCAGGTACATCAGCGCCACCTCGGAGACGTCGACGCCCATGTCGTCGAGGATCCGGGCGTACAGCAGCAGCTGACGCCAGTAGGCCTCCGCGTATCGCGGCTTCGCACCGCCCGTCTTGTAGTCGAGCACCCGGGCTCCCCCTACGGCGAATTCCAGGCGATCGACGGATCCGCCGATGGGCACGCCCGAGAACTCCGCCGAGACGGCCCGCTCGAGCCCTTCCGGCACGACGTCGACGTCGCGCGGATCCTCGATCGCGAAGTAGGACGTCAGCGCAGTGCCGGCGCGGCCACGGAGATCGTCGAGGTCGACGCGGGGGTCGACCGTGGCGAGGAGACCGGCGGCTTCGACCGCGTAGATCTCCCGCGCCCGCTCTCGGGTCCGCTCGTCGGGCTCCAGCGCGAGCAGGGCCTCCAGCACCCCGTGCACGAGACTGCCAGCGAGCAGCGCGGAGGTCGGCGCCGTGCGCCACCCCTGCGCGTACTGCCACCAGTAGGCCAGGGGGCACTTGAGATACGTGTTGACGGACGTGGGCGACCACTTCTCGGGCAGCGTGCCGGACGAGGAGTCGTCGACACTCACGCCCACATCTGCCATGCCGCGAATCTAGCCGCGAGGACCGACACGGGACGACCCTCACGCGCCCGACCGGCCTCGCGATCTGCCCGTGATGGTCGTCCTGGCCGCCCTGGGGTGTTGCCCGGTCCTGCTCTCTGGCAGATTCGGATCGGCGTCCATCGGGTGGCCGGTGCCCGTCAGTCTCGGAGGCTTCATGAACCGCACGGCGACAGCCCCACGGAAGATCGTGCTCGTGGTCGCCGGCATCACGGCTGTCCTCGCCGCGGTCGGCCTGACCGCACCGCCCGCGCTGGCCGACAACGAGCCGGCGCCTTTCAACGGCGGCGAGGCCTCACGCGACGAGCCCGTGCGGATCGACGTCCCCGTGCCCACGATTCCCGCACCGGGACGCGACGGGATGAACGGTGTGATGGAGATCCGGGTGGGCCGATCCGCCCCGTTCCTCGTGATGGTCGACACCGGATCGGTCGGCCTGCGCGTCTTCCCCGGGGCCTGGGGCACCCGCCCCGCGGGCGTCACGATCGGCAGCGAGCGGGTGACCTCCGCTTCCGGCGGCTCGTCGATGGTCGGCTTCCTCGGCAAGGCGCCGATGACGATCGGCGGTGTGACCACCACGCGGCCCATCGGATTCCAGTACGTCGACAGCAGCGCTGCCGTCGTGCGGGGCTGGGCGGCCAAGCGCGTCTACGGGATCATCGGGATCGGGACGGGCAGGTACCGCCTCACCAACCCGCTCACCGCCCTGCCCGGCGAGGTGGGAACGCGCTGGAGCCTGCATCTGGGCGGCAACCCGCTGACCCGACGGTCCGGCGTGGGCCACCTGATTCTCGGTGCTGCCAGCCCCACTGACGCGGAGGCGACCTTCCAGCTTCCGCCCCTCGGCCCCGACGGCTACGGCGCGCTGCTGTGGAACGACCACGCAGCCCCCGGCTGCTGGACCTTCGGCACGACGCGCACGCACTGCGTCGACACCTGGTTCGACTCTGGATTCCACCCCATGCGGGCCAAGGGCGCGGTCTTCTCGCGCGTGCCGACCACGCCGAGCAAGGAGGTGCGCGCCGGAACGCGGGTCGCCCTCGCAGATGCCGGCAGCGCGTTCGACTTCTGGGAGTTCCGCGCGGGTCGCACGCCATCCGTCGACGCGGTGCGGCTCGCCGCCGCAGGGCGTGCAGCCATCAACACCGGCAACGCGCCCTACTTCCGATACGTGGTGACGTACGACGTCACCCGAGGTCTCGTCAGCCTGTCGAATCCGCGTCGCTGACGCGGCACCATGGCTGCCCCGGCACCACTGTGCGTCCCCGAAACCCGAACGCAACCGTCA
>JBIIJX010000226.1:0-3743 GCA_044233495.1 Candidatus Nanopelagicales bacterium | reverse complement strand
TCGTTGCCGTCTTCGCGGCCCTCATCGCCGCGGCTGTCTGGATCGGAATCAAGTCGCGATGACCGATATCACCCCCCACCAGGACACCGCGTCGAACGGCGGGACGCCTCACGGCTCGAACGGGCATGGCAACGCGCCCGCACGGCTGGGCTACTCCCCCGTCGCCGATATCCCGCACAAGCCCCGTGCGACGGACACCGACCCCAAGGCCGCGCGTCGCGCCGAGCGCCAGGTCGCCACGATGTTCCTGCTGTCGATGGTGTTCGTGGTGCTCTTCGTGGTTGCCTACCTGGCCATCGACCCCACCGCCATGGTCTACATCCCCGTGCTCGGCCTGGTCGGCGCAAGCAACGTCGCTCTGGGCTTCACCATGGGCATGGCGATCCTGCTCGTCGGCACCGGCGCCATCCAGTGGGCCAAGAAGCTCATGCCCGACGTGGAGGTCGTGCAGGACCGCCATGACATGGCCTCGCCCAAGCGCGCGACCGCCGAGGCCGAGGCGAACTATGAGCGGGGCAAGGAGGAGTCAGGGTTCGCCCGGTTCCGCCTGATCCGCCGCACTCTCATCGGCGCACTCGTACTCTTCCCGATCCCGCTGGTCGTCATGCTCCGAGACCTGTGGACCCCGGACGAGTACACGAAGGGCAAGTCGCCGGCCGACCTGCTCTCGACCACCCTGTGGACCAAGGGCATGCGCATCATCTCCGACGGCACCTACCAGGGGTCACACGGCGGCGAGGACAGCGGCGGAGAGATGGCAGGTGAGGTCGAGGCGTCGGAGGACAGCGTCGCCTTCCGGCCCATCCGCCCCGAGGATCTGCCCGTCGGCGGCCTCATCGCCGCCATTCCGGCCGACCTGCCCGAAGTGGAGGAGCTGGAGGGCAACTTCAACGCCCGCGGCAAGGCCGCCATCATCCTCGTTCGCATGGAGCCCGACCAGATCCGCTCGCAGCAGGGCGAGGCCTGGGACTACCAGGGAATCCTCGCCTACTCCAAGATCTGCACTCATGTGGGCTGCCCCATCGCCCTCTACGAGCAGCGCACGCACCATCTGCTGTGCCCCTGCCACCAGTCGACCTTCGACCTGGCCGACAGCGGCAACGTGGTCTTCGGGCCGGCGGCTCGACGCATGCCGCAGTTGCCGATCGGCGTGGATGAGGAAGGCTACCTCGTAGCAATGTCTGATTTCCAAGAACCCATCGGACCGAGTTTCTGGGAGCGCGGATGACCACGACCAGCCCCGTCGAGAAGGTCGGCGGCGCGACGGCCACCTACGTCGATCAGCGGGTCGGCAGCAACAAGTTCCTCTCGCGCAACCTCGGCAAGGTCTTTCCCGACCACTGGTCCTTCATGCTGGGTGAGATCGCCCTCTACAGCTTCATCGTCGTGCTCCTGACCGGTGTCTTCCTCACCCTGTGGTTCAAGCCATCCATGGCAGAGGTCATCTACGACGGGTCCTACGTGCCCCTCAAGGGCCTGCACATGTCGCAGGCCTACGAGTCCGCCCTGAACATCTCCTTCGACGTCCGCGGCGGCCTGCTTCTGCGTCAGATGCACCACTGGTCTGCGCTGATCTTCATCGCCGCGATGGCCGTCCACATGTTCCGCGTGTTCTTCACCGGTGCATTCCGCAAGCCCCGCGAGTTCAACTGGCTCATCGGCGTCGGCCTCACCACGTTCGGCCTGCTGGCGGGCTTCTCCGGCTACTCCCTTCCGGACGACCTGCTCTCCGGCACCGGCCTGCAGATCGCCCGCGGCATCGTCCAGGCAGTTCCCGTGGTGGGCACCTGGGCCGCCTTCCTGCTGTTCGACGGCGAGTTCCCGGGTACGGAGTTCATCTCCCGCCTGTACGGCGTGCACATTCTGCTGATTCCCGGGCTCATCCTCGCCCTCGTGACGATCCACCTCATGCTGGTGTGGACGCAGAAGCACACGCAGTTCCCCGGCCCGGGCCGCACGAATGACAACGTCGTCGGCTACCCGCTGCTGCCGGTGTACATGGCCAAGGCCGGCGGCTTCTTCTTCGTGGTCTTCGGCATCATCGCCCTGGTCGGCGGCCTGGTGACCATCAACCCCATCTGGGTCTTCGGCCCATACCTGCCGGACCAGGTCTCCGCCGGCTCGCAGCCCGACTGGTACATCGGCTTCCTCGACGGAGCCCTGCGCGTCATGCCGAACTGGGAGACGGTCCTGTTCGGCTGGACGATCTCCTGGAACATCTTCATCCCGGCGCTGGTCGTTCCCGGCATCCTCTTCACCGTCCTCGGCCTGTACCCCTTCATCGAGGCGTGGGTCACGGGCGACAAGCGCGAGCACAACCTGCTCGAGAGGCCGCGCAACGCACCGACCCGCACCGCCTTCGGCATGATGGCGATCTCGTTCTACGTGCTCCTGTGGGTCGGCGGCGCTAACGACATCATCGCCGTCGCCTTCGACCTGTCGATCAACTCGATCATCTGGTTCCTGCGCTTCGCCCTGATCATCGTGCCGCCGATCGTCTTCGTCATCACGCGGCGCACCTGTCTGGGCCTGCAGCGCAAGGACCGCGAGAAGCTGCTCCACGGCTACGAGTCCGGTCGCGTGCTGCGCCTCCCCCACGGTGAGTTCATTGAGGTGCACCAGCCCCTCAATGAGAAGGAGCTGGCGGTCATCACCTCCAAGCACGACTACACGCCGATTCCCGCTCCCGATAGGGCCGACGCCGATGGCGTGCGCAACCGCTACTACCGGGTTCAGATGCTGCGTCACCGCCTGAGCGAGTTCTTCTACGGGGTCAACATCCCCAAGCCCACCGCGGCGGAGATCGAAGCAGGACAGCACCATGCGGCTGACCAGGCGGCCGTCGAGGCTCCCCTGCACGACTACGAGGACAGCGACGTCATCTTCAACGCGCATGGCGGGGTGCTGCACCACCCGGGCATGCCCAAGACGAACGCCGAGCAGATCGCCCAGGAGCAGCGCTCCTAGCTCCCTCTTCGTTGAGCGGTGAGTTGGGCGGGCAACACCCCAGGGTGTCGCCCGCCCAACTGCATGTGGGCTACCGGGTGCAGGCGCTCCAGTCGCTCGGATCGTGCTTCTTGCCGCAGGTACTGCACTGTGGCCAGCCGACGTCGAAGATGCTGCTGCCTCCGACTACCCCGTCCAGCTGCTCCTCGGACAGACGTGACGCGTCCTCAGCTGTCGAGTCCTCAGCTGTCGAGTCCTGGCCTGTTGGGTCCGGGCCGCCGCTGTCGCTCATCTGGGGAACCTAGCAGGCTCCGCCCTTCCCTCCCGGGCATGCCGCGGACGACTGTCGAGGAGGTAGCCCAGGAGCGACTCTCCTAGCCAAAGCGGCGCTTGACGAGTGCAGGTGGCGTGACAATGCGCCCACCCCCTCAGCACTCCTCAGGACCGTTCCCAGCACGTGACGGCGGTTCAGTGTGGCCACAGTGCAGTGGTGGCAGCAGCTCCTGGGCGCGCACCTGGTCGACCACTCGGTAAGCGATCGCGAACGTGGAGACCGCCGCCACGACCCACCCGGCTATCACCACGTGCACGACGATGAACACCAAAGCGCGACGAACACCAATGCGCCATGGGCACCCGGGTGCGCGAGCGGCAGGATCGGGATGCCCGTGCCGACCGCGGCGAGCGTGGCCCCCACATGTGGCACGGCAGCCTTACCGGCCGCAGCGACACGGCCTGTGCACGGTGCCGAACGAGGAGAGCAGCAGCACCGCTGCGACTGCGAGCATGCCCGCCAT
>JBIIJX010000141.1:0-6630 GCA_044233495.1 Candidatus Nanopelagicales bacterium | reverse complement strand
CACCGGCATCGACATCACCGCGTCGGCGAGGTGGGCCATCGACGTGCCGACCAGTGCCGCCGGGAGGGCCTGCATGGTCGCGAAGGACGCTGACCGCACCTTCATTCGCCAGGGATACTTGTCACCGGCACCGACGAGGAGCACACCGCAGATCCCCAGCGGTCCCTCGACCGCCGCATAGGTCGTGCCCTCCGGCAGCCGGACGACCTTGGGCAGCAGGACGTCGACCGGACCGTCCCCCAGGGCATCGAGATGATCCAGCACGGCCTCCGCCAGGGCGATGCTCACCGGCACCTGCTCCATCAGCACCGCGTAGCGATCGCGGGCATCCCCGGTCGAGCGCACCGGCACGGCGAGCAGTGACCTCAGTTCCCCGTAGGCAAGGTAGGCGTCGTCACGACGCAGGTCGAGGTCGACTCCGCTGGCGCGACCGACACTTCCGCCCAGACCGTGCGCCACGGCCTCGTCGCGGGAGAGTGCCGCGACTCCCGCCAGGTGCTGCGTGCCCTGAGCCACCGCGTCCTGCCAGCGAGTGATCTCGCCGCCGATCTCCCTGAGCACCTGTCGCGCATCACGGCGATCGCCATCGTCGAGCCACGCGGCCACCCCGCCGATCCGGGCGAAGCCGGGATGCATGCGTGCTCCCGTCATCGACTCCATGACGGTGACCAGTCGCGCACGCGCGTCGTCCATGCGCGGTCGCTCGGGCCCGGCGACGACGGCCAGGAACGGCAGCGTTGCCGCCAGTCGCTCGAGCTCCGCGAGGAGGGTCCTGATCCACGTGGCGCGCTCAGGAGGCACGATCCCAAGGGCCTCCTCGGCTGCCAGCGCCGTCACGGCCTCGGAGTGGAACGGCGACAGCCAGTCATGTCGGTTCGCCAGCAGCATGGCCTGGCGCAGGTCCCTGGACTCGAAGAGCTTCTCCGCGCTCCGGTGCATCAGCCCGACCTGCGGATCCGCAGAGGCGATCACGTCACCGTCGACGGTGACGCGCAGCTGGAATCCCGGGTTCGCGCACGGGTGGCGAGGGTCCACGGCCAGCACGTCGTCGCAGGGAAGCCCTGCGGCCGTGCCGATGGCGAGCAGATGATCCGTTCGCACGCCGCCATCCTGACAGAGGCCACTGCCCGCGCCACCCTGCGGGCGAGCGTCTACGCTCCGACGGGTGACCTCGGATCCTCAGCCTCCTCGGCTGCGAGTCGGGATCGTGGGCGCCGGCCGCGCTGGTGCCGTGCTCGGTGCAGCCCTGCGCCGCGCCGGGCATCACGTGGCCGCGGTGTCGGCAGTGTCCGACCTCTCGCGGCTGCGCGCCGAGGCGCTGCTGCCGGGCGTGCCGATCCTCCCGGTTCCCGAGGTCGTGCGCGATGCCGAGCTCGTACTCATCTCCGTGCCCGATGACGCACTCCCGGATCTCGTCAGCGGTCTGGTGGGCACCGGTGACCTGCGCGCGGGCCAGTTCGTGGCGCATCCGTCCGGCCGCTTCGGCATCGAGGTGCTCGCCCCGGCGACGGCCGCCGGCGCCATCGGCTTCGCTCTCCATCCCGTGATGACCTTCACCGGGACGAGCGTCGACCTCGCCCGGCTCGAGGGCTGCCCCTTCGGCGTCACCAGCGAGGAGAGCATGCGCCCGGTTGCGGAGGCGCTGGTCGTCGAGATGGGCGGCGAGCCGGTGTGGGTGCCGGAGTCGGCTCGCAGCATGTACCACGCGGCCCTGGTGTTCGGTGCGAACTACCTCATGACAGTCGTGCTGCAGTCCGTCGAGCTGCTCACGGCGGCGGGGATCCCCACACCCGAGCGCCTGCTCGCCCCACTGCTGGGAGCCTCCCTCGACAACGCGCTCCGCCACGGTGACGCCTCCCTCACCGGGCCGGTCGCTCGAGGCGATGCAGCAACGGTCGCCGATCACCTCAGGACCATGAGCGATCTCTCCCCGGTTGTCACCGACGCCTACCGGTCCCTGGCACGTCTCACCGCGGACCGCGCCGTCGCGGGCGGGCTGATCGATCTCGCGGCCGCCGAGCAGCTGCTCGACGTGCTGTCCACCCCGAGCGAGCCGACATGAGCTCCGTGGTGCGACGCACCATCGCCGAACTGCGAAGCGATCCGGGTGCACGTGGTGCCCGAGCTGTCGTCATGACCATGGGTGCCCTGCACGAGGGCCATGCCGAGCTCGTACGACAGGGACGCCAGATCGTCGGAGACACCGGCACGGTGATCGTGACGGTGTTCGTCAATCCCACGCAGTTCGGCGCGGGTGAGGACTTCGACGCGTACCCCCGCACCCTCGAAGATGACGTCGTCATCGCGACGGAGGCCGGTGCCGACGTCGTCTTCGCCCCGAATGCTGTCGAGGTCTACGGGCCGGCGAGTGGATTCACGCCGATGTCGGTGACCGTCGATCCCGGTCCCCTGGCGGACATGCTGGAGGGGGCGTCGAGGCCCGGGCACTTCCGGGGCGTGCTCACTGTCGTGAACAAGCTCATGGGCATGACGCGCCCCGACGTTGCGCTCTTCGGCGAGAAGGACTACCAGCAGCTCACGCTCATCCGACGCATGGTCACCGACCTCAGCATCCCGGTCGAGGTTGTGGGAGTTCCCACGGTGCGCGAGCCGGACGGGCTCGCCCGAAGCAGCCGCAATCGCTACCTCAGCACCGAGGAGAGGCGGATCGCGTCGATCATCCCGAAGTCGATGGCTGCGGCAACGGCAGAGTCGGATGCGCAGTCCGCCGTCGAGGCGGGTATGAGCGTGCTTCGGCAGGAGCCCGCCATCGCAGTCGACTACCTCGTCGTCACCGATCCCGACCTCGGTCCCGCTCCGGACCAGGGTGAGGCTCGGGTGCTCCTCGCGGCGAAGGTGGGCACCACGCGACTCCTCGACAACCTGCCGATGCGGGTGGGCCGGTGAGCGCCAGGAGACTGCCCCGACGCCTGACTGCCCCCGACCCCGGATGGCAGGCCCGGGCCGATGTCGTCGTCGTCGGATCCGGCATCGCCGGACTCACGGCGGCGCTGCGTGCGCGGCGACTCGGGCGCACGGTCCTGCTCGTCACCAAGGCGACCGTGGACGCGGGCTCCACGCGCTGGGCGCAGGGCGGCATCGCCGCGGCCCTCGCCGACGACGACTCGCCGGCGGAGCACCAGCTCGACACGCTCGTCGCCGGTGTGGGCCTGTGCGACGAGGCAGCCGTGCAGGTCCTCGTGACGGAGGGACCCGAGGCTGTGCGCGAGCTGATCGACATCGGTGCGCGGTTCGATGTCGACGCCAGCGGGGCGATCGCCCTGACCCGCGAGGGCGGGCACCTGCGCGATCGCATCGCGCATGCCGGCGGCGACGCCACGGGAGCGGAGATCTCGCGCGCCCTCGTCGCCGCCGTGCAGGCCGACCCGGGGATCGAGGTGATCGAGAACGCCCTGGCGCTCGACCTGCTGGTGGATGACCGCGGCCATGCGCAGGGGGTCACGCTCCACGTCATGGGCTCGGGCCAGCGAGACGGCGTCGGTGCAGCGCTCGCACCCGTCGTGATCCTGGCGACGGGCGGATTCGGGCAGGTGTTCGGCCAGACGACCAACCCCTACGTGTCGACGGGTGATGGCGTCGCCCTCGCACTGCGCGCGGGAGCCGACGTCGCGGACATCGAGTTCGTGCAGTTCCATCCCACCGTCATGTGGCTCGGCCCCCTGGCCCAGGGGCAGCAGCCGCTGGTGTCGGAGGCAGTGCGCGGAGAGGGGGCGGTCCTGCTCGACGCGGCCGGCGCGAGATTCATGGCGGGCGAGCATCCGCTCGCCGACCTCGCGCCGCGTGACGTCGTCGCCAAGGCGATCATGCGGCGCATGCGCGAGGAGGGCACCAGTCATGTGTGGCTGGACGGCCGGATGCTCGGCGCCGACACGTGGCTGCAGCGGTTCCCGACCATCCTCGAGTCCTGCCGCACGCGGGGGATCGACCCCGTGACCGACCTCATCCCCGTCGCGCCCGCCCAGCACTACGTGTCCGGCGGTGTGCGCACCGACCTGTGGGGCCGGGCCTCGATCCCGGGCCTGTACGCCTGCGGCGAGGTCGCGTGCACGGGGGTGCACGGCGCCAATCGGCTTGCCTCGAACTCCCTCCTCGAGGGCCTTGTCTTCGCCCGCCGCATCGTCCAGGTCCTCGACCAGGACGGTCACGACGCGCGGGAGCCGGTCGGCCCGGTGGGCACGCCAGGCCTGCTGCCCCACAGCATTCGTCGTCCGATGCAGCAGGTCATGGACACCGATGCGGGAGTGCTCCGCAGTGCGGACTCGCTGGACTCCGGTGCCGCGCATCTCGCGCAACTCGGCGGGGCCGGCGGAGCGCATCCGTCGACGGAGGACTGGGAGACCACGAATCTCCACATGATCGCCAGCGTCCTCGTCGAGCACTCCCTCATCCGGCAGGAGACCCGCGGCTCGCACTGGCGCGAGGACTTCCCGGATCGCGACGATGCGCGGTGGCGTGTCAGGCTCGTCACGCACATGGAGGACGATGGTGTGCTGCACACGCGCGAGGAGCCGGTGACGGGAGCAGGCGGATGAGCGATCGACAGCAGTGGCCGGAGTCGGTGGTCGCGGGCGTCCGGTCCGCGGGCATCGATCCCGACGAGCTGGCCGACCTGATCCGCGTGGCGCTGGACGAGGATCTCGACGGCGGGGTGGACGTCACCACGGTGGCGACCGTGCCGGACGACCAGCGGGCCACACTCGATCTCGTCGCCCGCTCGGCCGGCGTCAGCGCCGGAGCCCCCATCGCCGCCGCGGTGTTCGCCGAGGTCTGCGGCGACGACGCCGCGATCACGGTCGTCACGCCCGACGGCTCACGGGTGCAGCCCGGTACCGTCATCGTCTCGGTCTCCGGACGCACCCATGACCTCCTGCGCGCCGAGCGTCCGGCCCTGAACCTGCTGGGCCACCTGAGCGGCGTCGCGACCGCCACGAGGCGCTGGGTCGACGCCATCGCGGGTACCGGAGCCAGTGTCCGCGACACCCGCAAGACGACTCCCGGTATGCGCCGGCTGGAGAAGTACGCCGTGCGGTGCGGCGGCGGCGTCAACCACCGCATGTCGTTGTCGGACGCCGCGCTGGTGAAGGACAACCACGTTGTGGCAGCCGGGGGAGTCGCAGCTGCCTTCGACCTCGTGCGATCGCGGTTCCCCGGCCTCGACGTCGAGGTCGAGGTCGACTCCCTCGACCAGCTGGACGAAGTGCTGGCCGCCGGTGCGGATCTGGTGCTGCTCGACAACTTCACGGCCGACGAGATGCGCGAGGCGGTGCGCCGCAACGCTGGGCGCGCACGCCTGGAGGCATCGGGAGGCCTGTCGCTCGAGGTCGCCGCCGACGTGGCGGCCACCGGCGTGGACTACCTTGCGGTCGGGGCCCTCACCCATTCAGCGCCGGTGCTCGACATCGGTGCCGACCTGCGTCAGGAGTCGTGATGCTGCTCGCCATCGACGTCGGCAACACCAACACGGTGCTCGGCATGTTCCGCGATGACGAGCTCGCCTGGTCCTGGCGGATCAAAACGGATGCCCGCACCACGGCCGACGAGATGGCGCTCACCTTCCGCGGGCTCCTCGCCGACGCCGACGACGTCACCGGCATCGCGCTGTGCAGCACTGTCCCCGCCGTCCTGCGCGAGATGCGAGTCATGCTCGATCGCTACTACGGCGACGTCCACACCGTGATCGTCGAACCCGGAACGAAGACGGGGGTGCCGGTCCTGACCGACAACCCCAAGGAGGTCGGGGCCGACCGCATCGTCAACACGATCGCTGCGCACCACCTGTATGGCGGCCCGTGCATCGTCGTGGACTTCGGCACGTCGACCAATCTCGACGTCGTATCGGCGAAGGGCGAGTTCCTCGGTGGAGCGCTCGCACCCGGCATCGAGATCTCACTGGATGCCCTGGCTGCCCGTGCGGCGCAACTGCGCAAGGTCGAACTGGTGGCGCCGCGCTCGGTCATCGGCAAGAACACGGTCGAGGCGCTGCAGTCCGGTGCCCTCTACGGCTTCGCCGGTCAGGTGGACGGTCTCGTCGACCGCATCGTCGAGGAACTGGGCGACGTGACTGCGGTGGTGGCGACCGGAGGCCTCGCGCCGATCGTGGTGCCGGAGTCGCAGACGATCACCCACCACGATCCCGAGCTCACCCTCGTCGGGCTGCGGCTGGTGTACGAGAAGAACCTCGACTAACCGGTCGCTTCTCGACAAGCCGATCGAACGGCAGGCTCCCTACGTGAGGATGTGACCATGGCGAGCATCGCAGTGACGGGAGCCACGGGATTCGTGGGTGGATCGGTGGCGGCGGTCCTGACCGCACAGGGTCATGACGTCATGTGCCTGGTGCGCAGGGATCCGGGTCCGTCATTCCCCTGGCCCTGGCAAATCGTCGACTCGGGGAGCACGCGATCGCTCACCGAGGCGCTGGAGGGACGCGATGCCGTAGCCCACCTGGCGATCCTCAACGATTTCGCGCTGATGTACGCCGACCGTCGAGCGGGCTGGGACGGCTACGTCGGGCTGACGGAGCGCGTCGTCGATGCGGCGAACGCCGTCGGTGCCCTGGTGGCGTACGTCTCTTCCGACTGGGTGTTCGACGGACGAGGTCACCTCTAT
>JBIIJX010000112.1:0-8092 GCA_044233495.1 Candidatus Nanopelagicales bacterium | reverse complement strand
ACCCGGTGAACCTATACGGGGTGATGAAGCTGGCGTCCGAGCTCGTCGTCCTGAACCGGGCGCGCGAGGGGTTCGTCGCCCGGGTCGGCGGTGTGCAGGGGCTCCATCAGACCCGCGAGGCCGGCCCCCGGAACCAGGACGCCGGCTTCGGATTCTTCGTGCTGTCGCTGGTCGACAGGGTCAGTTCAGGAGGCCGCTACACCGTCTGGGAGGACCCCCACATCAACAATGTCGCGACGCCGATCGTGGCTCCGGAGATCGGCGCGCTGCTCGGGCGTGCGATCGATCGCCGTCTGGACGGGATCCTGCACCTCGCGGGCGGTACCTGCGTCACGCGACGCGAACTGGCTCTGGCTACCTGCGAGGTCTTCGAACTCGACCCAGGGCGGGTCGACTTCGGGGCCCTCCCGGACGAGGCCCGGCTCCCTGAACCGGTTCCCTTCGACACCAGCCTCGACGGCACCGTGACGATGGGTCGACTGGGCACGGTCGCCTTCCCCCTGACTGATCAGCTGCAGGCGCTGCGCGACGAGCTTCGCACAGGCCGGCCGGTGGCCTTGAGCTGATCGACCCGTCAACCGACCGCTGCGGCGTTGTAGCCCTGCACGAGTGCCGTGACGGCCGCGAGTCCGTGCACGCGACCTGTCGTCCTCGGCAGGATCAGCGTGCGCATGCCCAGGTGCGTCGCCCCTCCGTCGTCGTTGGCGTTGTCGCCCACCATCAGCACCGCGGGTGCGGCGAGTTCGAGACGGTGCAGGGCCACCTCGAAGATGCGGCGATCGGGCTTGACGCATCCCACCTCGTACGACAGGACGATGTCGTCGAACCATCCGACCATGCCCTCGCGCTCCAGCACCCGGCGGATCGGCACTCCGGCGTTGGAGAGCAGGCACGTGCGAACACCCGCCTCGCGCAGTGCCCGGAGCACGGGAACCGTGTCGTCGTAGGCGTGCCACGTGTCGAGCATCGTCGAGTACAGGGCCTCGGCCAGTGCACGATCGATGCCCGGGCCGGCATCGATCAGCTCGTGGAAGACGCGCGAGTGCGCCTCGAACGACAGGTCGCGGGTGCTCTCCGGGTCGCTGATGCGGGCGCCCTCCCAGATCCGGTCGAGGAATGCCACGAGCTGCCGGCGTGCCGTGACCGTCAGGTCGTGCGGAGCGGCCAGCAGGGCGGCATCGAGCCACTCCTCTGCATCGCCCTGGTCGATGAGCGTGGAGTGGATGTCGAAGATGACACCCCGAATCGGCTGCGGGGTCGGCCAGTCCGGGTGCGCCACGGGACCGTTGGTCATGACGGCAGCCTAGGAGGCATAGCCTTGGGCACCGTGACGAGCGATGCCGCGACCGACGAGTCGGATGCCGCGATCCCGGATCCGGAGGAAGATCTTCCGGAGCAGATGCGCATCCGAAGGGAGAAGCGCGAGCAGCTCGCGGCGACCGGCCGGGAGCCCTACGCCATCGGCCTTCCCATCACCACCACGATCCCCGCGGTGCGGGCCGCGTACCCGGACCTCGAGCCGGACACCGCGACGGGCGACACCGTTGGCATTGCGGGCCGCGTGATCTTCATGCGCAACACCGGCAAGCTGTGCTTCGCAACCCTGCGCGCCGGCGACGGCACCGAGCTCCAGGCCATGCTCTCCCTGGCGCGGGTCGGCGAGGATGAGCTCGCCGCGTGGAAGGACCTCGTCGACATCGGCGACCACGTGTTCGTCGCCGGTGAGGTGATCACCAGCAAGCGCGGGGAGCTGTCCGTCATGGCGGACGAGTGGCGCATGGCAGCCAAGGCCCTTCGCCCGCTGCCTGTGGCGCACAAGCCGCTCAACGAGGAGACGCGTGTGCGCCAGCGCTATGTCGACCTCGTGGTCCGTCCCGAGGCGCAGCGGGTGGCCCGCACGCGCGTGACCGTCCTGGCTGCGGTGCGCAAGAGCCTCGCCGACCGAGGATTCCTCGAGATCGAGACCCCGATGCTGCAGACCCTCCACGGTGGTGCGGCTGCCCGGCCCTTCGTCACCCACTCGAACGCCTTCGACATCGACCTGTACCTGCGCATCGCACCGGAGCTCTTCCTCAAGCGCGCAGTCGTCGGTGGACTGGAGCGGGTCTTCGAGGTCAACCGCAACTTCCGCAACGAGGGCGCCGACCGCACGCACTCGCCGGAGTTCACGATGCTGGAGTTCTACGCGCAGTACCTCGACTACGTCGACGTCGCGCGCATCACCCGCGAGGTGTACCAGGAGGCCGCGCTGGCAGCCACAGGCTCGCTCGTCGTCGAGCACCCTGACGGCACGCGCCTGGACCTGTCGGGGGAGTGGCCCCAGATCGACCTCTACGAGTCACTGTCAGCGGCGGTCGGTGAGTCGATCACCCCCGAGACGTCGCGGGAGCGCCTGGTACGCCTGTGCGAGGAGCGCGAGATCGGCTTCCATCCCACGGCGGTACCCGGCAAGCTCGCGGAGGAGCTCTTCGAGTTCCACGTCGTCTCGACCCTCGTCGACCCGGTGTTCGTCATGGACTACCCCGTCGACACCTCTCCCCTGGTGCGCGGGCATCGCACCAAGTCGGGCGTGGTGGAGAAGTGGGATCTCTACATCAACGGCATGGAGTCAGGCACCGGGTATTCCGAGCTCGTCGACCCGGTCATCCAGCGGGAGCGGCTGATCGAGCAGGCCTCCCTCGCCGACCGCGGCGACGTCGAGGCGATGCACCTCGATGAGGACTTCCTGCGCGCCATGGAGCACGGCATGCCCCCGATGGGCGGCGTGGGCGTCGGCATCGACCGCATGCTCATGGCGCTGACCGGCCTGGGGATTCGCGAGACCATCCTGTTCCCGCTCGTGAAGCCGGGGCAGTCGTGACCGCCGCCATTGTCGTGCGGTCGGCACGCACGTCGGACGTGCGGTCGATCAGGGCGTTCATCGACGCCTACTCGCCCGATGGGCGCCTGCTGTCCAAGGCTACGGTCACACTGTTCGAGGACATCCAGGAGTTCCTGGTGGCAGAGGTCGACGGCCGAGTCGTCGGATGCGGCGCGCTGCACGTCATGTGGGAGGACCTCGCGGAGGTGCGGACTCTCGCCGTCGATCCCGACCTCGCCGGCCAGGGGATCGGATCCGCGCTCCTCACCGCGCTGCTGGATCGTGCCCGCGACGTAGGTGTCAAGCGAGTCTTCTGCCTCACCTTCGCGACCACGTTCTTCGGCCGCCACGGCTTCGTCGAGATCGACGACACCCCTATCGACGTCGACGTGTACGCCCAGCTGCTGCAGTCGTATGACGAAGGCATCGCGGAGTTCCTCGGTCTCGAGCGCGTCAAGCCGAACACGCTCGGCAACCACCGGATGCTCGTCACGCTGTGAGAGCCATCGCGATCGCCGTCGTGGCCTGCCTCGCGCTTCTCCCGTTCCCCCCAGCGCAGGCCGCCGAGTCGCCGCTTCAGGGCCGACTGATCCTGCTCGACCCCGGGCACCAGCTCGGCAACTCCAATCCTCGGTTCGCAGACCAGCTCGCCCAGACGAAGTTCAACGGCACGACCGTCAAGGGATGCAACACGACGGGCACCGCTACGAACGCCGGCTACCCGGAGGCCACGTTCGCCTGGCAGGTGGCCCGGGAACTGCGGCGCCTGCTCGAGGCGGAGGGCGCCCGTGTGGAGATGACCCGCACCAGCAACTCGCGCGACGAGTGGGGTCCGTGCGTCTGGGACCGCGCGAAGCAGGCGAACCGCATCGGCGCCGACGCCATGGTCGGGATCCACGCAGACGGGTCCGCATCCCGGAACCGCGGCTTCTTCGTCCTCGTCCCCGGTCTCGTCAAGGGCTGGACCGAGGACGTCGTGAAGCCGGGACGTCGGCTCGGTGCATCGATGATCCGCGGACTGGGCTCGGCTGGGCTGACTCCGTCGAACTACATCTCCGACCAGACGATGGTGACGACCAACACGAGCGGGATCAACTTCAGCGATGTGCCGACGGTGACCGTCGAGCTCGGCAACATGCGCAATGCCGCTGATGCCCGCCTGATGAGCAGCGAGGCGGGGCGCGCGGCGTACGCACGCGGCCTGATGGCCGGGCTGCGCGACTACTTCTCGCGCGGCTGATCCCCGGGATCGAAGGCACCGAGCAGCGAACGCAGCAGTTGGGCGAGAGCGTGCTGCTCGCGCGGGTCGAGGGCCGAGAGCAGGGCGTGCTCGCGTGTGACGAGGTCCTGCAGTGCGGCATCGACCTGGGCTCGCCCGTCGGGGGTCAGCACCACGCGCACCCCTCGTCGATCGTCGGGATCGGGCTCACGTCGCACCAGGCCGCGGGCCTCGAGTCGGTCGATGCGGTTGGTCATCGTCCCGCTCGTGACGAGGGTCTGGGTCCCGAGTCGTCCGGGTGAGAGTGCGTAGGGGGCTCCGGCTCGTCGCAGGGCGGCGAGGACGTCGAACTCCCAGGTGTCCAGGCCATGGGCGGCGAACGCCTGGCGTCGGGCGTGGTCGAGGTGGTGGGCCAGCCGCGTCACCCGCGAGAGCACCTGCAGCGGGGCCACGTCGAGGTCCGGCCGCTCCCGCTGCCAGGCGCTGACCAGCACGTCCACGTCGTCCTGCACGGGGACATGGTAGGCGAGAGTCTCGACGTCAAGATTCTTGACGTCTGGACAGTCCGCTGGGCCCGCTGTGCCGTTACCGCGGCGCGCGGACGCTCCTCGGCTTGGACTCGAGGTTCTGCAGGCCGTTCCAGGCGAGGTTGACCAGGTGGCCGACGACCTCCTCCTTCTTCGGTCTGCGGGCGTCCAGCCACCACTGGCCGGTCTGCGCCACCATGCCCACGAGCATCTGGGAGTACATCGGGGCCCACTTGGTGGGCATCTTGTGGGCCTTGAACTGCTCGGCCAGCAGATCGTCGACCTGCTCGGCGACGTCGACGAGGAGGCCTGCGAACGTGCCCTGGGGAATGGTGTCGCTGGCCTCGGGTGAGCGCATGACCGGAGTGTCGCGGACGAGGATCCGGAATCCGTCGGGATCGCGATCGATGAAGTCGAACAGGGCCATGCCGGCCCGCTCGAGCAGGTCGCGCGGGTGCAGGCGCTGGCCGTCGTCCGGCGTCCGGGCCAGCGCTGTCGTCATGGAGTCGAGCAGGTAGCCCATCTCGCGGTCGACGACGACCGCGTACAGGCCCTCCTTGCCGCCGAAGTGCTCGTACACCACCGGCTTGGACACACCGGCCTTCGCCGCGATCTCCTCGACGCTCACCGCCTCGAAGCCCTTCTTGGCGAACAGCCGCCGGCCGACGTCGAGCAGCTGCTCGCGTCGCTCCTGCCCGCTCATCCGCACACGTTCGCGCGACTCGACGCGACGCGGAGTGCGGACGCGGGGTGTCAGTTCGGTGACCGTGCCGGTGTCGTCTTGCTCCGGCTCGGGCTGATCACCCGGGGACGTCGTCACGTCTGGTCAGGCGACGGGTGCGGCCACGGGGCGGTAGCCGCGCACGCGGGATGCCAGGGCCGGGTCCTTGAGCTTCGCCACGACACGTTCCGGCTTGGGCCAGCGAACGTCACGCACGAGGTGGAGTCGCTCGAGGCCGCGGATCATCAGGGCGCTGATGTCGAGCTGCCACTTGAGCACGCCGTGGCGGGCTGCGGTGGGCTCGGCGTGGTGCAGGCTGTGCCAGTTCTCGCCGAGTGCAGGCAGCGCCAGCCACCACACGTTCGAGGACATGTCACGGGATTCGAAGGGTCGGGTGCCGAACACGTGGCACACGGAGTTGATCGACCACGTCACGTGATGGACGAGGGCGATGCGGACGAGCGTGGCCCAGAAGAAGGCGGTGAGGGCTCCGGCCCACGACATGGTGATGAGTCCGCCGAGCACCGCAGGCAGAAGCAGCGTGCCGACGACGATCGCCGGGAACCAGCGCGAGATGGCGCGCAGGTCCTTGTCGTTCTGGATGTCCGGGGCGTACTTGACCACGGGGGACTGGCTCTCGTCGAACAGCCAGCCGACGTGCGCGTAGTACAGCCCCTTCGCCACGGCCCGCGTCGACGTGCCGTAGCGCCATGGGGAGTGGGGATCGCCGATCTCGTCGGAGAACTTGTGATGCTTGCGGTGGTCGGCGACCCACTGGGCGACGGATCCCTGCAGAGCCGTCGAGCCCATGAGGGCCAGCACGATCTTCACCGTTCGGCCGGCCTTGAAGGAGCCGTGCGTGAAGTGGCGGTGGTAGCCGAGGGTGATGCCGACGGAGGCGATCAGGTAGAAGGTGAGGGCGAGGATGACGTCGAGCCACGAGAGCCAACCGCCCCAGGCCACCGGGATCGCGGCGAGGACGGCGAGCAGCGGCACCACGACGAACACGCCGATGGTCACGCGCATCCCCGTGCTGTTGAACTGCAGTTCCTCTGAGCCGGTGGGGCGGAGCATCTCGGGCGTGGCGGTCATGGGTCTCCCTCGTCAGTTACCTACGGTTCCGTAGGTTACGGTACCGTAGGTAGGGGCGTCAAGTCTGGTGCCCGTTCGCTGTCTAGAGTTCAGGCGACCGTCTGATCCCCGGTCGTCTAGTGGCAGGACAGCGGACTTTGAATCCGTCAACGGAGGTTCGACCCCTCCCCGGGGAGCCAGAGTGCTCAGTGGCCCTGCGGGAGGGAATCCCCTTCACCTTCCGTCCCCCGGTGTTCGGGGCCGATGCCCTACTCCGTGGGCGCCGCCGCGATCTGCTCCTCGAATCGGGTGGTGAGAGCCGTGCGCTGTGCACCGGCCTCCGCCGCGTCGTAGTCCACGAGCGTGACGTCCTGCAACTGCACCGACAACGGGGAAACCGCGGCGTCCGGGTTGAGCGGGACCTGGAATGCCCCCGCCTGCACCCCGATCTCCTGAGCCTCGGCGGTGAGGGCCCAGTCGATCCAGCGACGTGCGGCATCAGGGTTCGGAGCGCCCTTGAGCAGCGCGGTGGCACCGATCTCGTACCCCGTGCCCTCGGTGGGGAACGAGACACTCAGCTCCTGCGCACCCGTGCTGATCGCAGACAGGCAGTCGTGCGCGAAGGCCACGCCCACAGCTGCGTTCCCCTCCGAGACGCTGCCCACGGGGGCGGAGCCGCTCTTGGTGAAGGCGCCGACGTTGGCCTTCAACTGGTCGAAGTAGGCGAAACTCGCGTCGTCGCTCCCCAGCAGCGTCCGAAGCGTCCAGAGCGCTGTGTACGCGGTGCCCGAGGTGCTTGGGTGGGCGATGGAGACCAGGCCCTGGAGCTTGGGGCTCAGCAGGTCGTCCCAGGAGTCTGGCGCGGGCACCCCGACCTTCTGGAGCGTGTCGGAGTTCGAGCAGAAGGCGAGCACGCCCGCGTAGATTCCGGTCCACATGCCCCCGGCGTCCTTGTAGCGGGTGTCGACGCCGGCGGCGTTGGGCGACTCATAGGGCTCGAGGAGCCCGTCACCCTTGGCAGCCTCGTAGTTGTCGGAGGCGCCTCCCCACCAGACGCTGAACTCGGGTTTCCCTGCTGCATCCCGGATGGTGGACAGGGCGTCGCCTGCGCTCTTGCGCTCGAACGTGGTGGGAATGCCCGTCTCGGCCTCGAACGCCGCCACCTGCCTGGTGCACCACGCCTCGTCAACAGTGCACAGGACGGTGAGGGAAGCCGCGCCTGTGGTGTCCGGGGCCGGGGCAGGGCTGCCGCACGCCGTCAGCGCGAGGCCCATGGCGCTGAGCACGACAAGTGGCAGTCCGCGCATGTGCTGGGCCTCTCGCTGGAGGGGGATGGGTGGAGGTTCCCTCGCGCCGAAACAGGTGCACCTGTCAGCGTCGTCAATCTAGGCCCTGCCCATGTGTCTGGCCAGAAGGGCGAATGGGTCTGCTGCAGACGCGAGGCCGGACCGTCATCCCGGAACCGAGACCTGGAGACCACGCATCTGGACACGTAGCATCGGAATACCGAGGTTCAGCCCCTTCCCGGGGAAGGGCCCGTCCGCCGTTGCATCCCAGGGAGCCCAGCATGCGCAGAATCCTCGTCACTCTCGCCGCCGTCGCGGCCGTGGCCGCCGGCAGCCTCACCGTCGTTCCCGTCGCTCACGCCGCGGTCGACGTCACCCTCGACTCCGTCACCGTCGCGCCGCCGAAGG
>JBIIJX010000224.1:0-3791 GCA_044233495.1 Candidatus Nanopelagicales bacterium | reverse complement strand
TGTCTCGAGCAGCCCCTGCAGGGAGCCGTCCTCCCCCCACGGGCCGTGCAGGACCGGGAACACGACGTCCACGTCGAGCGCCTGCTCGAGGGTGATCGGCCGCGCGTCGGACGAGACCTCGGGCAGCGCACCCGAGTCGACCACGACATCCGGCCCGAGGCCGGGCACCACGACCCACTGCCCGTCCCGCCGGATGCCGATCACCCGGACGTCGTACCTCTCCGGATCCAGTGCGGCGACGATGGCACGGCCGCTGATGCAGGAGATCGAGTGCTCACTGCTGCGCCCGCCCACGATCACGGCGATCCGAGTCCGCTCCACAGGGTGACGCTACCGTCACCGGCAGCACCCTCAGCGCAACCGCCGCTACGCTGCACGGGTGCAGGTTCCTCCGTGGGCTCCGGATACCGTCGCGGTCACCGCCGGACGCCCTGCGGCCACGCCCGATGCCCCGCTGAACACTCCGATCGTGCCGGCCTCGACCTTCCATGCCGGGGGTGCCTGGGAGTACGCACGGGAGGGTGCACCCACGACGTCAGCCCTCGAGCAGGCGATCGGGGCGCTGGAGCACGGCACGGCCGTGGTGTTCAGCTCCGGCATGGCGGCCGCAAACTCAGTCATGGATCTCGTGCCGGCGGGGGCCCTGGTCGTGGCCCCGACCTCGGCGTACACGGGTGTCGCCGTCCGACTGCGTGAGCTCGCCGAGGTCGGGCGCATCCGGCTCGTGACGGTCGATGTCGACGACACCGCCGCGGTAAAGGCCGCCTGCTCGGGTGCGGCGCTGCTGTGGCTGGAGTCCCCGACCAACCCCCTGCTGCAGGTCGCCGATCTTCCGGCCTGCATCAACGCCGGCCATGCAGCAGGCGCGCTCGTCCTCGTCGACAACACCTTTGCCACGCCCCTGCTGCAGCAGCCCCTGACGATGGGCGCCGACCTCGTCCTGCACAGCGTCACCAAGGCCCTGAGCGGTCATTCCGACCTGCTCATGGGCGCGATCGTCTGTGCCGACTCGGAACTGGCCGAGCGGGTGCGGGTCCGGCGCGTTCTGCTGGGAGCTGCGCCCGGGGCGTTCGACTGCTACCTGGCGCTGCGGGGACTGCGCACCCTGGCGGTTCGCATCGCACGCGCGCAGGACAATGCACGCAGCATCACCGCGCAGCTCTCGGCCCACGCGGCGGTCTCGCGCGTGCGGTATCCCGGATGGGGCACGATCGCTGCGATCGAACTCGTCGGCGGTGTGCCCGCGGCAGCGCAGTTGAGTGCGAGCGTGCGCCTGTGGGTGCACGCAACGAGCCTCGGCGGTGTCGAGTCGCTCCTCGAGCGACGACGCCGCTGGCCACTCGAGAGTCCCGTGGTGCCTGAAGACCTCGTGCGCCTGTCCTTCGGTATCGAGAACGCCGAGGATCTCTGGACGGACCTTCGCGCCGCTCTCGACGCATTGCCCGGACGCTGACCGTCCTCACTCGCGCAGCAGCACCTCGGGCTTGGTGTCGCGTGACATGAACGACGCAGCCATGGTCCGCGGCGAGCGACCGTGGTACAGGACTTGGACAACCTGCTCGGTGATGGGCAGATCTACGCCGTTGTCACGCCCGAGCGCGAGGATCGGCTGGCAGCTCTTGTAGGCCTCGCAGGTCTGCCGGGTCGCTGCCACAGTCTCCTCGACGGTGAGTCCACGGCCGAGGTTGAACCCGAACGTGCGATTGCGCGACAGGGGCGACTGGCAGGTGGCCACGAGGTCGCCGACCCCGGCAAGACCCTGGAAGGTCAGCGGATCCGCACCGAGCGCCACCCCGAGCCGCGCCATCTCGGCCAGTCCCCTGGTGATCAACGAGGCCTGCGAGTTCTCCCCCAGGCCCATGCCCGCCGCCATGCCGTTCGCCACGGCGATCACGTTCTTCACTGCTCCGCCGATCTCGGTTCCCACGACGTCGGTCGTCCAGTACGGGCGGAAGTAGTCGGTGGTGCAGGCCTCCTGGAGTCGTCGGGCGCTGGTCTCGTCGACGCATGCGACGGTCGTGGCGGCCGGCTGCCGTTCGGCGATCTCGCGCGCGAGGTTGGGCCCGGAGACCACAGCAACACGATCAGCGCTTACGTCGGCGGACTCCATGATCACCTGGCTCATCCGCTTGGTCGTGCCGATCTCGATGCCCTTCATCAGGCTGACGAGGACGGCATCGTCGTCGATCCCCGCTCCCCACGCCCCCAGATTGGCGCGCAGCACCTGGGCGGGGACGGCGAGTACCACGAGAGATGCGCCGTCGAGCGCTGCGATGGCATCGACGGTCGCCGACATGCGTGCAGGGAGCTCGATGCCGGGGTGGTAGGCCTCGTTGCGGTGCCGAAGGGCGATGTCGTCGACGACGGCAGCATCCCGACCCCAGATCACGACGTCACTGCCCGCGTCAGCCAGCACCATTCCGAAGGCGGTGCCCCAGGACCCGCTTCCCATGATCGCGACCCTGGTCATGGTGCCTCCCGGCGATAGACGAATCGTTCCGTGGGCGGTTCCTCCTGGCGGATCTCCGACAGCAGATCGGTGATCGCCTGCATCAGTCGCTCCCCGGCCTCGCGCATCGTGCCGGCATCCAGCGGAAGGCCGGCGAGGTCAGCAAGATCCACCGGCTCGCCGACCCACACGTGCATCGTCTTGCGCGGCAGGAGCCGCACCCGCTTGCTGTAGGGAGCCATGACCGCCTGCGGTCCCCACTGTGCCATGGGGAACAGCGGGGCCCCCGAGATCAGGGCCATGCGCACCGCCCCGGTCTTCGCCGTCATCGGCCACAGATTCGGCTCACGGGTGATGGTGCCCTCGGGATACACGGCGACGCACTCGCCCCGTTCGAGGGCTACGAGGGCATCACGGATCGCATTGGCCGCGTCGGCGGTCTCCCGGTACACGGGGATCTGGCCGGCATCGCGGATGATGCGGCCGATGATGGGCACCCGGAAGAGCGGCTCCTTGGTCAGGAAGCGCGGAGGCCGGTCCGCGGTCCACAAGGTGAAGGCCACGACAAGGGGGTCGAACCACGAGAGATGGTTCGCGGCGACGATGATGCCGCCCGGTGCACGGGTCAGGCGCTCGGCGCCGCGGATGTCCCAGGACACCACCGTGCGCATGAGCGGCCACAGGACGACGACAGCGAGTCGGTATCCGAAGCCGAGGGGATGCCGACGACCCACGCGCGGCCCCACGGCTCCCACCTGTGCCTCTCCTCACGAGCCCGCGGCACGGGCAGGCCCCCTCCGACACTAATGCCTGGGCGCTCCGCCAGAGGGGCAGCGCGCATCCGTTGCGCAGCCGTGCCCGGCTCCGGTGTTGGATGACTCCGTGAGCGGACAGGCATGGACGGTCGTCATCCCGGTCAAGGGACTGACTCATGCCAAGTCGCGGATGGGCGAGACCCTGCTCGCGCCAGGCACGCTCGCCCAGGCCTTCCTCCTCGACGTCCTCGAGTCCGTGACCGCCTCCGCGTCGGTGCAGGAGGTGATCGTGGCGACCGGTGACCCGGTCGTGACGGAGCTCGCACAGTCGTACGGGGCGACCATCGCGGACGACACCGGCCGGCCGGGCATCAATGCCGCCGTGATGGGCGCTGCCCTGTCCTGCGCCGTCTCCACACCCCTCGCCGTGGTGGTCTCCGACCTGCCCCGTCTGACGAGCACGGCTCTCGATCTTGTGATGGCCGCCGCGGAAGGCACTGCGGTGAGCTTCGTCGCCGATCTCGAGGGCACGGGAACCACGATCTGGCTGGCGGAGTCCACCGCGCACCTGCCACCGCTCTTCGGGA
>JBIIJX010000244.1:0-3498 GCA_044233495.1 Candidatus Nanopelagicales bacterium | reverse complement strand
GATCGACCCGCTGTCCGTCCTGGGCCTTGAGCCCGGCGATGTGAAGATCCTCCGAAACGCAGGAGCCCGGGTCACCGATGACGTCCTGCGCACGCTGATGCTGGCCTCGCACCTGCTCGGGGTCACGCGCGTGCTCGTGATGCCGCACACAGACTGCAAGATGGCCAGCGGCGAGGAGGCGGACATCCATCTGGCCATCAAGGAGAGGTCGGGGGTCGACACCCGGAGCATCGAGATCCGTACGGTCACGGATCAGCGCAGCGCCGTGATCACCGACCTCACACGGATCCGGACGTTCCCCCTGCTGCCGTCAGGGCTGGTCGCTGCCGGCGCGCTGCTCGACATCCGCACCGGACGTCTGGCGCCCTACGACGTCTGACCGACGTCGATTTGCCGCGGCACAGGCCGGAGGACAGACTTCCGGCATGGGTCTGGCCACCGTGGAGATGCGGCGTGCGAAGCTGAGGTTCGGGCTCCTCACCATCGCGGTGGCCTTGCTGGTCTTCCTCATACTGCTGCTGACGACGCTGTCGAATGCGCTTATCTCGTCCCTCGTGGGTGCCCTGAAGGGTCTGGATACCCAGGGACTCGTCTACTCGACGTCCTCGCAGGACAACATCGCCGCCAGTCGTCTCGCACCGGAAACGGTCGCGGCCGTGGCCGCAGTCCCCGGAGTGACCGCTGCGGCGGGTGTCGGCACCTTCACGGCGTCCGCGAGCGTGGCGGGCGTGGAGGGGGACCTCCAGGCATTCGGCTTCACCCCCGACGCGCCCGGCAGGCCCACCTCGCTCAGTGCCGGGCGGCTCCCGACGACGGACACTGAGGTGGCGATCGACGGCGATGCCGCCATCGGTGACGTCGTGACCCTGGGTTCCCAGAGCCTTGAGGTCGTCGGCCTGCTGCGGGGAGCGCAGTTCAACGCTCTACCGACCGCGTACATGACCCTCGCCGCGTACGAGCGGGCCGTCACCGAGATCAATCCGGGGCTTCCCTTCGTGCCGGTCAACGCTGTCGCATTCACCATCGACGACGGAGCGACCCTGGCGGAGGTGGCCACGGCGGTGACGTCAGCCGTTGACGGGGTGAAGGCGTACTCCCTCGATGACGCGGTTGCGTCCATCCCGGGCATCGACTCGATCTCCCAGAGCTTCGGGATCCTGGTGGGCCTGACATTCATCATCGGCATCGTCGTCATCGGCTTCTTCTTCCTGATCCTCACGGTCCAGAAGATGCGCACCTTTACCCTGCTCCGGGCCGTCGGATCGTCGTCCGGCGGTCTCGCCCGCACGGTGGCCCTCCAGATCGCCGTCGTCGTGATCCTCGCCTCCGTCGTCGCCCTCATCCTGACCCTGCTGGCCCTGCAGGGGATCAACACGGGAATCCCGGTGTCCCTCGATGCCGTCACCGTGGGCAGCACCATCGGCGCGGTCTTGGTCTTCTCCCTGCTGGCCGGGCTGCTGAGCATTCGCCGGATCGTGCGCATCGACCCGTCAGCCGCCGTCGGGAACCGCTGATGCTCGCCCTGCGTGAGTTCCAACGCGGTCTCGGTCGCTTCTCGGCCATCGTCTCAGCCCTCGGCCTGCTCGTCTTCCTCGTACTGATCCTCGGCGCGCTGGCCGACGGACTCTTCTACGGTGCCACGGGTGCCGTTCGCTCCACGACCGCCACCGCCTACGCCTTCGACGACCAGGCGGAGGGTTCCCTGATCCGCTCACGTCTGACCGAGACCGATGTCGAGTCGCTGTCGAAGGCCCCGGGGGTCGTGGAGGCCGGGCCGGTAGGAGTTCTCCTCACCGGAGGGGAGGGTCCTCAGGGAGAGTTGAGCCTCTCGGTGTTCGGGATCGACATGGGCTCCGCGGGCACGCCGACGACTCTCGTCGAGGGTCGACTTCCCGAGCCGGGGGAGTCGGGCGTGGTGGCCGTCGACGACCGACTGGCGGACGACGGCGTGGTCATCGGCTCGAGGCTGAGCGTCGGTGATGTCAGCGCGGAGGTGGTCGGTCTCGTGGCTGACGCCTCGTACCAGTTGCAGCCCAGCGTCTGGACGAGCGTGGAGACGTGGCGGCAGATGCGCGATGCCGTGCGCCCGGAGCTGCGCGGACAACCAGACGGGATCAACTCCGTAGCCCTCGTGACCGCACCTGATGCCTCTCTCGCGGGCATCGCTGCGGTCCAGCCGGGTGTCACCGTACTGAGCGCCGAGGCCACGGGCTTGGCGATCCCGGGGGTCGAGCAGCAGTCGTCGACCCTGAACTCGATCATCTACACGACTCTCGCGGTGGCGGCTCTGGTGGTGGCGCTCTTCTTCGCCCTGCTCGTGCTCGAGAAGCGCGAGCTGTTCGCCGCCCTGAAGGCGCTAGGGGCCTCGACATCACGGCTCGGTGGAGGCGTCATCATCCAGGCCGCGGTTGCCTCCGTCCTCGGGGTCATCCTCGGCACTGTCGTGGCGCGGCTCTTCGGCCTTGTGATCCCACCCCAGGTTCCCACCCTGTTCCGCACCGACACCCTCGTCACGATCGCCGTCTTCACGGTGGTGGCGGGGATCGTGGGTGCCTTGTTCTCATTGCGCCGCATCGCCCGGATCGACCCGGCGACCGCCATCGGAGGTGTCCTGTGAATCCAGACCCCGTAGGAGAACCGACGGGAGCCGTGTCGGACGGGTCAGCGTCCGGCCTCGGCACGGAGGCAGCGAGTCACGGCGATGCGCTCCTGCAGGTTCGCGACGTCCGGAAGGTCTATGGAGAGGGCCACACGCAGGTGGTTGCGGTCTCCGATGCCACGATGTCCGTGGAGGAGGGCGAGTTCGTCGCGCTGCTGGGTCCCTCTGGATCCGGCAAGACGACGCTCATCTCCATCATCGGCGGACTGCTTGGCGCGACATCCGGCTCGGTTCGGCTGGGTGACGTCGAGGTCACGGGCATGTCCCGTCGGGAGTTGACACGCTTCCGTGCTCAGCGAGTCGGGTTTGTCTTCCAGTCCGCAAACCTCGTTCCCTTCCTCACGGCTCGCGAGAATCTGCTGTACGTCGCTGGCCTGGTGAAGACGCCGCGCGCGGCTGCGCGAGCCCGAGCCGACCAGTTGCTCGAGGAACTGGGACTCTCGGGCCGCGCCGGCAACGTGCCCGAGCAGCTCTCGGGTGGGGAGCGTCAGCGCGTCGCCATCGGCCGCGCGCTCATGAACGACCCGGATCTGGTGCTCGTCGATGAACCCACGGCGGCGCTCGACACTGCCATGGGGCGACAGGTCGTCGAGCTCCTCCGTCGCGAGATCAAGGCGCGGGGCAAGACCGGCATCATGGTTACCCATGATCTGCGCATGGTGGAGTACACCGACCGCGTGTTCGAGATCCTCGACGGCGAACTGACGCACGTTGAGGAACCCAGCGCGCTCAAGCACTGAGCTGCCGGGTCAGGTCAGGTCGCCTCCTCGCCGCGCGCGTGGGCGAGGAGCACCTCCCGTAGCGACCGCTCGACGCGTGCCGTGGGCACGTCCGCCTCG
>JBIIJX010000221.1:0-3884 GCA_044233495.1 Candidatus Nanopelagicales bacterium | reverse complement strand
CTTCGATGCGAGCGATCCGCTCACCGTGCTCGTGGCCCGCACCGCACTTGCCGAGCGCGTCGACGCATGGCTGTTCGACACCGAGCACCCGATCGGCGAGCATCCGCCCTGCGGCACCTGCGAGGTGGCGCGCTGGTGCGGGCGCCAGCCGGAGGCGTCGGTCACATTGACGGTGGCGGACCTCCTCGGTCCCGACACCGGTTCCGGCGAGGGGCAGGTGCAGGCCCCTGACGCTGTGCTGCGCGACCTCGTCGGCGTCCTCGACGAGGAGGAGGAGTTTCCGTTCTGACGGAGCTCCCGAGGATCAGGGGCGTCGCACGGTCGCCTGCCCGACGAGATCGAAGTACGCCTGGGCGATGAGCACGCGCAGGTTCTCGGCGGGACCTGCGTGCAGGTCCAACTGCTTGGCCAGCCGGGCGACGGCCTTGGCCACCGCCGGCTCGGTGAGGGTGCGGCGTCGGGCGATCTCGGCATTGGAGCAGCCCTCGGCCACGAGGCGCATGACCTCGACCTGGTTGTCGCTGAGCGACCGGCCGCCGGTGCGGGTGCGCAGGCCGTCGACGCGGTGCCGCTCGGCGCACGGGGCTTCAAGGGCTGTGCGGATGGCTCCGGCGAGGAACTCCTCGTTCGAAACCGAGCGCTTGGACAGGTAGATCGTGCCGATGGGCAGCTCCCGGTAGGCCCCCATCAGGCGTGGGTCCTGGTAGCTGGACAGCATGAGCAGGGCGATGGCCGGCAGGCGCTTGCGCAGGGCGTGGGCCACGTCGATGCCGTTCGGGCCGGAGCCGAGATCGAGGTCGAGGACGGCCAGAGCGGGTGAACCTGCCTCGGCGAGCTTGACGCCCGCCGCAGCCGTCGAGGCGTCATCGACGGCGTCGAAGTCGAGGGTCTGCAGTGTGCGCACGAGCAGGAACCGGGTGAAGTCGTCGTCGTCCACCACCAGGGCACGCATGGCCCCTCCTCTCCTCGACCGGCGCGGATCGGCTCTCCTGGATCCACGCTCCCGGGCACGCCCATCGTGCTGCACACCGGCAGGATCCGTCGCGGGCACGCCGGTTTCGGGGTGTTAGCACCCCGGCTGCCTATGATCAGCCCATGTCGAACATTCAGGTGCAGCCCGCAGACCGGTCGTGGACGGCGACGAAGGTCGTGTCGGTGATCGTGGCAATCCTCACGGCCGGATACATGCTGCCGTGGTGCATCGCGGCCGTCCGCGATGTCCGCCACTGGGGTGTGTTCTGGGTGAACCTGCTCCTGGGCTGGACGATCATCGGCTGGATCATCGCCCTGGTGATGTCCCTGAGGCAGCAGCGTCTCATCATCGAAGGATGACCGCCGGCGCCGTGGCAGGCCGCCTGGTGATCATCGGCTCGGGGGAGACCGCCCCGACGATGGTCAAGCTGCACCGATCAGTCATCGAGCAGTCCCCCGCTGGTCCGCGGGCGATGCTCGACACTCCGTTCGGATTCCAGGCCAACGCCGACGACCTCACCGCCAAGGTGCAGGAGTACTTCGCCGACGCCGTCGGCTTTCCGATCGAGGTTGCCCGCTGGCGGCGGCGCGACGAGCCCGCGTCGATCCGCGAGCGGTCGCTGGCCCTCGTCGATCGCTCGACCTACGCATTCGCCGGACCGGGCAGTCCCACGTACGCCCTCGGCCAATGGCAGGACTCGGAGGTGCCCGATGCCCTCAGCGGGGTCATCGAGCGCGGTGGCACCGTCGTACTCGGCAGTGCGGCAGCCGTCACCGCGGGGGCCTGGTCGGTGCCGGTGTACGAGATCTACAAGGTCGGCGAGGAGCCTCACTGGGTGCCTGGCCTGGATCTGCTCGGCGGCGTACTCGGCATGACCGCCGCCGTCATCCCGCACTTCGACAACCGCGAGGGTGGTCGCCATGACACCCGCTACTGCTACCTGGGGGAGCAGCGCCTGGCGGTCATGGAGGCACTGCTGCCGGATGGGGTTGGTGTCCTCGGGGTCGACGAGCACACGGCGGTCGTGTTCGACCGTGCCGAGAGACGTGTCGCCGTGCACGGCGCCGGTGGCCTGACCGTCCGTGCGGCCGGACGGGAGCACGTCCTGGTCAGCGGAACGTCGCTGACGTTCGAGGAGGTGCAGCGCCTCCTGAGTGGAGACGCTGGCACGGTGCCCGTCACGAACACGACCTCGCCTGGAGATCAGCGCGAGGCCGAGGTCCCTGCGCCCGCCACGACATCGCTGCGCGACCTCGCGGCAGTGGAGAAGGCGAGGTTCGACGAGCGACTCGAGGCGGGTGATGCCGACGGTGCACTCGAGGCGGCCCTGCGCCTGGAGGACGCCATCCATGCATGGGCGGCCGACACCCTGCAGGGTGCGGACCTGTCCACCGCCCGACGCCTGCTGCGCTCGATGCTGGTCGCCCTCGCCGGAGCGGCACAGGACGGTCTGCGTGATCCGCACGAGGTGCTCGACCCGGTCGTGCGCGTCGTGCTCGAGGCCCGCGCGCGGGCGAGGTCCGGCGGGGACTACGCGACGGGCGATGCGCTGCGTGACGGACTCCTCGCAGCAGGAGTCGAGGTGCGGGACACCCCCGAGGGGCCGGTATGGGGATTCGTCAGCGCGGACGCGGGATGAGGCAGGTCGGCCGATGACGGTGGCAGGTCGATGAGCCGCTGGGCAGTGCGGCACCCGGTGATCGCGCTGATCGCCTGGGTCGTCGTGCTCGCCGGCATAGGTGTCGGTGCCGCGGTCGCTCCCGGCGCCTACAACGACAGCTTCGCCCTGCCCGGAGCATCCTCGACCACTGCGCAGAACCTGCTGGGCGAGCTGGCCAAGCACCCGGCGACCACGTCCTCCGTATCAGTGGTCTGGGAGCGGAAGGGGCAGTCGGTGACGTCGCCCGCCGTGCGCAAGGACATCGAGCCGCTGTTGAAGCAGCTGGCCGACCTCCCCTTCACGCGGTGCGTGGCCGGTCCCTATGGACGGGACTTCGGCCGTGACTGCCCGACCGCTCTGCCTGAGGACTACCGAGCCGCGGCCCGTGGCGCGATCGCGCAGGCGCTGGCGAAGGCGACCGGGCTGGACGCGGCCCAACTGAAGGAGGCTGCGGACCTCCTCGACCGGCTCGAGCCGCTGGAGTCCGCCGACCCTGACCGACTGGCGGCCCTGGCCAAGGCACTGCCCGGTCTCGCCGCTGTCGCGGCGGCGCCCCGCGACCTGCTCGACGGCCTGGCTTCCCTGAGCGTCTCCGACCTGACCCGGATCCCGGGAGTCACCGAGCAGGATGCGAAGGCCCTCGCTGCCGCCTTCGGGTCCGTCGACGATCTCGCGCGCCTGCCGGATGCCACGCGCACGGCACTGGCCGACGCGGACCCGTCGCGACTGGCTGCCGTGGCTTCCGCCCTGCCTGCTGATGTCGCTGCAGCGCGCAAGGTGCTCGTCGAGGCGGAGGGTGGCATCCGTGAGGTGGTGAAGGCCGCGGGCGCGGCGCAGCGGGTGACCTCGCCCATCGCGCCCGACGACCGGGTCGCCTATGCGACGGTCACCTTCGACACGACGACGCTGTCGGCCCGGCAGGCCGACCGAGTGGTGAGCCTGATCGACGGTGCCCGCACCGACTCCCTGCGGATCGGAGTCACCGGCAGCGCGCTCTCGGCCGCGGGTTCGGGTCCGGACAACTCGGAGGCGATCGGACTTCTCGTCGCGATCATCATCCTGGCCATCGCATTCGGGTCCCTGATTGCGGCAGGGCTGCCCATCGTGGTGGCCCTCACCGGCCTCGTCGCCGGTCAGCTGCTCGTCGTGGTCGTCGCCCGCTTCGCCGAGGTGGCGTCCTTCGCGCCGACCCTGGCCGCGATGATCGGCCTCGGCGTCGGCATCGACTACGGCCTGTTCATCCTGAACCGG
>JBIIJX010000037.1:0-14864 GCA_044233495.1 Candidatus Nanopelagicales bacterium | reverse complement strand
GCAGGGGGCCTACCTTCGACGCCCTGCAGTTGGCAGTCCCAGGGTGGGAGTGCCAACGCCAACAGTACGCATCCGTTAGCACTCCGTCAAGTTGAGTGCCAGCAACGTGCCACCCACAATGGGGCCGTGACCGCCCCCGACCCCGACCTGCCCGGAACGGTCGGCTGGCTGCTGTCCCCCGAGGGCGGCGAGGCCCGGGGCCGGGCGGCCGAGATCACGGACGAGGTCGGTGGGGATCCGCTGCGCGCTGGAGCCCGGATGCGCCACCTGGATCTGAGTCCCGCACATGCCGCCGCCGCCCTGGAGCAGGCGGCCCTGCACCGGCTCGCCCGCGAGCGCGGGATGGAGCCCGATCCGGGGATGCTCCTGACCCGCGACGGGCTCGAGGCGGCCACCGGTCCGGCCGCCGCAGGCCATCGGGCCCGCACCGTGCGCGACGCTGGGGCCCGCCGGGTGCTCGACCTCACCGGCGGCCTGGGCTTCGACACCCGGGCTCTGCTCACAGCAGGTCTGTCCGTCACCGCCGTGGAGCAGGACCCGGTCATTGCTCGATACCTCGCCCGCAACTGCCCCGAGGCGACGGTCGTGACCGCCGACTCGACCGATCCGGCTGTCCTGTCAGCCCTCCTCGGTGAGCTGTCCCCCACCGATGTCGTCCTGGTGGATCCGGCCCGCCGTGACCCGACGGCAGCGCGTGATGCCGCAACGGCACGGGCGCGGCCCGAACGGGACCCCGAACGGTGGTCGCCCCCGTGGTCGTGGGTGTCGGCCATCCCCCACCCGCGCATCGCCGTCAAGGCCGCACCAGGCTTCCGACCACCAGAGGACTGGCACGCCCAATGGGTGAGCGTGGACCGCACGATCGTCGAGTGCGCCGCCTACTCCTGGAACGCCACCGGCCACCGGCGGTCCGCAGCCGTATTCCTGCGTGGTGATCTCGGCAGCGTCGTGCCGGCCGACACGACGTACGTGCCCACTGCCGTGAACATCGGGGCCTTCCTCCACGAGGTCGACCCGGCCGTCTCGCGCGCCGGGGCACTCGCCTCGCTGGCGGCGGATGTCGGTCTGGCTCCACTCGGCGACGACTCAACCTGGCTGACGGGTGATCACGAGGTCAGCCATGCTGCCCTGCGCGCCTTCCGAGTCGTCGCAGAGCTCGCAGGAGCACCACGTGATCGACGACGCCTCCTCCGCCAGCACGGGGTCACCCGCGCCAGCATCAAATGCCGAGATGTCCCCGTGCATCCCTCGCAGGTGCTGCGCGACCTCGGCCTGCTCGAGGGCACGGGATCGGTGATCGCGGTGCTGCGTCTGGCTGGATCGACTCGGATGGTGCTCGCCGAACCGATTCAGTCCGCGAGCTGACGGGTGAGCTCCGCGATCACGCCTGCATCCGTGCCGCAGCACCCGCCGATCGCGGCAACTCCGATCCCGCGCCACTCATCGACCTGCCGTGAGGGAAAGGCCACCCCCGACGGGACGTCCCATGAGGAGCTGGTCGGGTTCCACACGCCCCCGACGTTGGGGTACGCGATGATCGGCAGCGACGTGACCGCGCGCATGCGCTCGACGAGACCGCTGACGTGCACGGGGTCGGTGCAGTTGATGCCCACCGCGACGACGTTTGCCGCCGAGGCAGCCGCGCTGACGGCTTCCTCGATGGGCTGCCCGGCGCACGTGCGCGCATCGTCACTGGCGCTGAACGTCATCCAGGCGGGCAGACCGGGATACGCCGCGAGCACCTCCGCCAGCGCGGCGCCCTCGTCGACATCGGGGATCGTCTCGACCGCGAGCAGATCAGGCCTGCCCTCCGCCAGGACCGAGAGTCGATCGGCGTGGAAGTCGATGAGGGCCGCACGCGAGAGGCCGTATCCGCCCCGGTACTCCGAGCCATCGTGCAGAATCGCACCGTACGGCCCGACGCTCGCGGCCACCAGGCACGTCGTGCCGATCGTCGCCGCACGAGCAGCCTCGATGCTGGCCAGGAGCGCAGCATCCGCTGCTGCTGCCTGCATGCCCGCCCGGACGAACCCCGCGCGCGACACCTGGTAGCTGGCCGAGACGACGACACGGGCGCCCGCGTGGACGAAGGCGCGATGCGCGTGGGTGATCTCCTCGGGTTGCTGCACAAGCACCCGCCCGGTCCAAAGAGGATCATCCATCGCATGACCGCGCGACTCCAGCTGCGTCGACAGGCCGCCGTCCAGAACGACGACATCCGTTCCGAACATGTCGATCCACGAGCTGGGCATGGCCCAACCGTCTCACGAGCGAGCGCCGGACTCCCGACTCAGGTAGTCCGCGAGGCTCGCCGGACGCAGGTTGGCCGCCTCGATGGCGCGCGTCGCGACTCGAAGATCGTCGGCGAGGTCGGGCCCGAAGTGAAGGAGCAGGATGGAGCCCGGGTTCAGCCGTCCTGTGGCCAGCCGCAGGTGACCGTTCGAGATGCTGGCGTCCCACATGACGAACTCCTGCACGCCGCACCTGCGGGCGAGCACGTGCGCTCCGAATAGGTCCGATCCCTCACCGTAGGGCGGCCGCATCATCCAGGGCATCGATCCGAAGTCCCGGTCAAGGGCGCGCTGCGCGTAGCAGATCTCATGGAACAGGTCGGTATCGCCTGCCGCCAGACTTGCGTGCGAGGCCGAGTGGTTCTGGATGCTGCCCCACGCAGTGAGTCGGCGGAAGTATTCGGCACGGTCCTTGACCGTCCAGCTGGTGAGGAAGGCCGTCACCGGCAGGGCACGCGCCTCGACGAATGCGAGTGCATCATCGGGCTTGTGGACGCCGTCGTCGATGGTGATGAAGGCAACGCGGTCCGTGGTGCTCACTCGGTACGTCACGGGCACTGGCCGGTGATCGGTGCGCGGATCCGCGAGCGTCACGCTGAAGGGCACCAGCCGTACCGTCCGCTCGTCGGCCCGGGCGGCAGGGTGCGGTGTCGACATCGCGAGCACCACGGCGAGCGCCGCGAAGGTCATCGGCACGCCGAGGGCGACGCCGACCGCGCGGACACGAGACACAGCCATGCGGTTCCTGTCCGGGAAGGCCGACCTGGGGGCCGGAGAGACGGGAGGGGCAAACGCGACAGATGTTAGCCCTGTGACTCATGAGATGTCAGGGGTTCTTCTTGAACCGCCTCACCACGAGCGCTGCGTGACCGGCAGGTTCGACGTGGTGGGGAAGTCCAGCGGTGAAGGCTCGGTGCCCGAAGCCAGCAGGCGGGCGCCGAGAGCGGCCACCATCGCCCCGTTGTCGGTGCACAGGTCGGGCCGCGGTACGCGCAGGGTGATACCGGCGGCTGCACAGCGCTCCGCCGCCAGGGCACGCAGCCGGGAGTTGGCCGCGACTCCCCCGCCGACCACAACAGAGTCGACCCCGTGGTCCCGGCAGGCGGTGATCATCCGGGAGGTGAGCACGTCCGCCACCGCCTCCTGCATGGACGCGGCCACGTCGGCCACCGGCACAGGCTCTCCGGAGACCTCACGGGCCCGGACCCACCGGGCCACCGCCGTCTTCAGGCCCGAGAAGCTGAAGTCATAGGGGTAGCGCTCGCGGTCACCCGGCCCGGTGAGTCCGCGGGGAAAGTCGATCGCGGCAGGGTTGCCGTCCGCCGCTGCGCGATCGATCCAGGGGCCGCCTGGGAAAGGAAGTCCAAGGAGTCGGGCCACCTTGTCGAACGCCTCACCCGCTGCATCGTCCAGCGTCTGTCCGAGCGGCGTGATCGACGTGACATCGTCGGTCACCAGCAGCAACGACGAATGGCCTCCGGACACCAGCAGTCCGATGGTCGGATCAGCCAGCGGTCCGTGCTCGAGCTCGTCCACGACCACATGACCGGCGAGGTGATTGACGCCGTACACCGGGACACCGAGAGCCGCAGCAAGGCCCTTGGCCGTCGCGACACCGACTATCAGCGCACCGACGAGCCCCGGCCCCGCGGTGACTGCGATGGCATCGACATCGGCAAGCCTGACGCCCGCTGTCGCGCAGGCACGGCGCAGCGCAGGTTCGATCGCCTCCAGGTGCGAGCGACTCGCGATCTCCGGCACGACTCCACCGAAGCGTGCATGCTCGTCGACACTCGATGCGATCTCGTTCGCGAGGAGCTCCCGACCCTGGACGATGCCGATTCCGGTCTCGTCGCACGAGGTCTCGATGCCGAGCACGATGGGCTCGCTCATGCTCCACCTCTCGGGCGGCGCAGGATCAGTGCGTCAGTGCCATCCGCGTAGTAGCCCGGACGTCGACTGATCTGCTCGAAGCCCATGCGCCCGTACAGGCGCAGCGCCGACTCGTTGTCTTCGCGCACCTCGAGCAGCGTGTGCGTGACGCCATGCACCTCGGCCTGTGACACGAGCTGCTCAAGCATGCTGCGAGCCAGCCCCCGGCCCTGGTGAGAGGGCGCCACAGCCACGGTCTGCACATCGGCATCGGGAGGCAGTACGAAGAGGCCGGCGAAGGCAACCACGTCCGCGCCGTCCAGCGCTACGACGTAGGACCGGGTGTCCTGCGCCAGCTCACTCCAGAACTGCTCCTCGGTCCACGGATCACCGGAAAACACCTCCCGCTCGATGGCGAGCACCTGGGTGAGATGCCACCAGCGCATCGTCCCGATGGTCTCGCTCACGTCTGCCCTCCCAGACTCCGGGGCACCATGGCATCCGGGCGACGCAGGTAGAGAGGGCGCGCTGGCAGCAGCGTGGAGCCGAGCAGTGCCGACTCCGTTGCCCCGGTGTCGGCGCCGTGCGGGTCGAGCGGAATGTCAACCTGAGCAGGTGTGGCGCCCGAGCGCATGAGTGCCTGCACCCGGCGTGCGACCCAGACGGCGGACGCTGCCCCGCGGACCACGTCGTCCCCGACATCGAGGGCCGAGCGCACTCGCGGACCGGCGATGCGCTCGCCCTCGGCGTCATATCGGGCCCAGTAGACCTCCTGACGCCGTGCGTCGGACGCCACTTCGACTCCTGAGCCCGGTCGCACTGAGAGCGCATGCGCGGCGAGCGCGTCGAGGGAGCACAGCCCGTGGACGGGAACATCCCAGGCGGCACCGACGGCGATCGCAGAGGCGATACCCACCCGCAGACCGGTGTAGGGCCCGGGCCCCACGCCACACGCGACTGCCGTCACGGCAGATCTGCCCACCGCTCCGAGAACGGCCGCCAGCATGGGGCCGATCACCTCCGCGTGGCGCCGCGGATCCTCGTGCTCCTCGGCGCGAACGGCTCTGCCGTCACCGTCGATCACCGCTACCGAGGTCAGTGCGGATGATGTGTCGATCCCGATGATCACGAGCGCCACCACGGCGGATCAGCCACCAGTCCACTCCAGCGGGACCCCCGTCCCGACAGCGACAGGGCACGTCGCTCGTCGTCTACGGCATCGGATCGAGTGATCACGACGTCCAGTCCCTCTGTCGACAGCTCCTCCGCCAGTCCGCGGCCCCACTCGATGACGATGACGCTCGTCGTGAGATCCGCCGCGAGATCGAGGTCGTCCAGCTCAGCCAACGAGCCGATCCGGTAGGCATCCACGTGCACCAGGGCAACCCCACCGGACGGATGCGGGTGCACCCGGCTGATCACGAAGGTCGGGCTCGTGACCCGCTCCGTGATGCCCATCCCCTGCGCCAACCCCTGAGTGAAGGTCGTCTTGCCGGCACCAAGATCACCGGAGAGCACGATCACATCCCCTCCCTGGCAGTGTGCACCGACATGTGAGGCGATCGTGCGGAGGTCGTCCGCGGTGTCAGCGGTCAAGCGCAGCGACACGGGTCAATCCACCGTCGACGGCACACCGTGCGCGATGTTGCGACGCACCCGAACGAGCAGATCGAGGAGCGCCGCGTTCACCTCTTCCGGCTTCTCCAGGGTGACCATGTGACCTGAGTCGGGAATGACGACGAACTCCGCGCCCGGCACACGCGCGACGATCTCCTCGCTCTGCTCGCGAGGCGTGAGCCGATCGTCATGTCCGACGATGACGAGCAGCTCCACGCGTTCGAGGACCGGCAGCACCGCACGCTTGTCGTGCTCCTGCAGTGCAGGCAGGAACTCCGCAACGACGTCGATGGGGGTCGCAGAGACCATGCCTGCGACGAACCGGCTCGCCTGATCCGTGGCAGCCGAGCCGAACGAGTACAGGCGCGTGAGCATGAGGCCAAGATCGGTGTCCTGCCAGCGCATGCGCTCGACGAGTGGACCCTGACTGGCCACGGCCGCCGCCAGTGGCGGAGCAAGTCGATGGAAGAGCTTTCCCAGCCCGACCGGCAGACCGAGTTCACCGCTCTCGAGGCCGCCCGCGGTAGTGGCAATCAGGGCGACGCCGTGCACGCGATCGGCGAAGAGCTCCGGGCGCTGGTCAGCGAGGGCCATGGTCGTCATGCCGCCCATCGAGTGCCCGACGATCATCAACGGCCCCTCGGGGGCGACGGCATCGATGATCTCCCCGAGATCGGAGCCCAGCTGGTCGACGTGATGAGTGTCGAAATCCGCACGACCGGAGCGTCCGTGGCTGCGCTGGTCGTAGAACACCAGGCGCGCCAGGCCGCGAAGCGCAGCGCGCTGGTAGTGCCAGGAGTCCAGGCTGAGGGCATAGCCGTGGGCGAAGACGATGGTGAGGTCATCCACGGCGTCCGGGGCCTCGTCGACCTCAACGTGCAGGACGGTGCCGTCGGCCATCGGTACGGCGCGAGCGTCACCACGCAGGGTGCCCAGTTCGGTGTCGAGCGCCTTGCCCGTGCTCACCGACCGCATGAGGGTCCGCTCCGCGATGGCGCCGACTGCTGCTCCGGCGGCCAGGGCGCCTGCGGCGAGGAGGCCCCGCCCGGCCAGCCTCAGGGCCGGCGTCACGTCCGGACTCACGCGCCGTCCTCCCCTTCTCTGCGGCCGACATACTCGCGCGGCACTCGCGGTCCGATTCGCGTGACCACCTCGTACCCGATGGTGCCGATCGTCTCAGCCCAGGCATCGGCCGTGCATTCGCCGTGCCGCCCGGGCCCGAAGAGCACCACCTCCGTGCCTGACTGCGCGTCAGCGTCGGCACCGAGGTCGATGACGCACTGATCCATGGCCACCGTGCCGACGACAGGCACCCGTCGACCCATGACCGCAGCCTCGATCGGCGGACCACTGCGCGGTGCGCCGGCGGCACGCGGGATCCCGTCGGCATAGCCGACCGGAACGAGACCGACCCGGGTCGCCTCGTCGGCAGTCCACCGCCAGCCGTACGAGACGGACGTGCCCGGCCCGATGTCCTTCACGAGCGCGAGTTCCGCGACGAGTGACATCGCCGGGGTCAGGCCCAGTTCCTCAGCGGTACCGAGCACAGGTGATGGCGTCAGACCGTACATCGCGATTCCGGTGCGTACGAGGTCGTATCGGCAGTCCGGATGGACGAAGAGAGCACCACTGTTGCTGAGGTGTCGTACAGCAGGATGCACTCCTGCAGTCTCAGCGAGTTCGAGGGCCTCCTCGAAGCGAGCGCGCTGACGGTGCACTGATTCCGCGTCCGGAGTGTCGCCGTCGGCGAGGTGCGACCATATGCCCACGACCTCCACCGTTCCCTCGTCGATAGCCATGGCACACCCCGCCAGCAGGGCGGGCAGATCGTCGAAGTGGACGCCGTTGCGGGTCAGTCCGGTGTCGACCTTGACGTGCACACGCGCTTGGGTCGACGTTCGACCCGCGGCCGCGACTACCTCCGCCAGCGCCCCGGTCGACGACACCGAGATGTCGACCGCGTCTCGCACACACGCCTCCAGATCGGGGTCACCCGGGGTCCACAGCCATGCGAGTATGCGGCCGGTATCGCCCGCCGCGCGGAGGGCAAGGGCCTCCGACGGCAGCGCGACGCCGAGCCAGGCGATGCCTGCATCTCGCGCCACCTTCGAGATCTCGAGCATCCCGTGGCCGTAGGCGTCGGCCTTGACCACGGCCATGACGTCGGCAGATCCTGCAAGGCTCCGGATTCGAGCGAGGTTGCCGCGAACGGCATCGAGATCGATCCTGGCGACCGCGCGCATCAGCGGGTCACCCCCGATCGGACCGCCTGCACCGCCCGACGCACCTGCGCGGCGATGTCAGGGGCGGTGACCGGGCCGTCCTTCGCGGCCAGTCGACCCGCGAGGCCGTGCAGCCACACCGCCGCTGCCACGACTTCCACCACGTCGACGAAGTCCGATCCCGGATCGCGCACGTGCGCACCGGCCAGGAGCGCACCCACGATCCCGGTGAGGACATCCCCGGAGCCAGCGACCCCCAGCTCGGCCCCGCCCTCGGTGTCGACGAAGGTCGGCCCCGTCGGGCCGGCGACGATCGTCCCTGGTCCCTTGAGCACGACGATGCAGGACAGCAGCTGCGCCGCCGATCGGGCTGCAGCGAGCCGTCCCTGATCGAGCAGTCCGGGGCACAGGCGCGCGAACTCGCCGTCGTGCGGGGTGATCACCGTGGGCAGCCCTGCGCTCGAGCGTTCTGCGATGAGGCCGCGCACCCGCTCCGACCCGGCGACCACGCTCAACGCACCAGCATCGAGAACGACCGGTCGACGAGCCTCGAGCACCGCCGTCACCACCACCTCATCCTCGGCGTCACCCACGAAGCCCGAGCCGCATGCCCAGGCGGTTGCACGTGCCTGATCGCCGGGAGGTGAACCGTCGATGACCACGTCGGGGTACTGGGCCACGACCATCGCAGCGACGCCATCACGCCGATCCAGCAGGCGAACCATGCCCACATCGGCGTGGCGTGCTCCGGCCACCGCCAGCAGTGCCGCGCCCCGGTAGGGCGCAGACCCGACGGCCAGGCCCACGACACCACGGCTGTACTTGTACGCATCGTCGTCCGGCTCGGGCAGGAGCACCGCCACGTCCATGTCGTCGAGGGCGCAGGCCACAGGTTCGGCCTCCACGAGATCGAGGCCGATATCGATCACGCGGACGGCACCGGCATGGAAGCGGCCAGGCGCGACGAGCAGACCCGGCTTGACCGCACCGAAGGTGACTGTGACGTCCGCACTCAGCACCGCTCCCGGCACGGCTCCGGTATCGGCGTCGACACCGCTGGGCACGTCGACCGCCACCACGAGGGCGCCTGAATCCTGCACAGCCTGGGCCAGGTGCGCTGCGGCCGGTCGCAAGCCACCGGATCCACCGATTCCCACGATTCCGTCGAGGACGATGTCGGCCTGCTCGAGCAGGCGGGCCTGCTCCTCGTCCGCCGTCCACGGCATGAGCCGACCACCATGAGCCCGCAGCGCCGCGGCACCTTCGGCGTGGCAGTGATCCGCAAGCAGGAGGGCGTCGACGCGACATCCGCGATGGGCGAGCATGCTGCCAGCCCACAGCGCGTCGCCCCCGTTGTTACCCGAGCCGACCAGCAGCACGACGCGCGACCCGACCACCGCGCCGCGGACCTCCGACAGCAGACTCGCGCAGCTGGTGGCAAGGGCATGTGATGCCCGCTGCATCAACGTCCCCTCGGGCGTGATGCGGAACGCAGCCTCCTCGGCCGCGCGAATCTGCTCCGCGGAGTGCATCGTGATCACGGGCGATCCTCGACTCCAGCGATCACGACTGCCATCGCCATGTCTCCATCATGGCTCAGGGACACCAACCAACGCTCGATCCCTCGCGCAGCAGCCGCGCGTGCCACGGACCCACGCACCTCGATCCGGGGCTCGCCGCGATCCCCGGTGAGCACCTCGCAGTCGTGCCACTCCAGTCCTGTCGTATCAACCAGGATCTTGGCCACAGCCTCCTTGACAGCCCAGCGTCCGGCGAGGGAGAGGGTGCGGAGCCGATGGCCGCCGGCCAGCGCGATCTCGCGTGAGGTGAACACCCGCGCCACAAGCGCCGGAGTGCGATCGATGACGGCGGCGAATCGTCGGGTGTCGACGACGTCGACGCCGATCCCGACGACCTTGGCCGGCACCTCGGGAATCAGGGTCACTCCACCGTGACGGACTTGGCGAGGTTGCGCGGCTGGTCGACGTCGTGGCCCTTGGCCGTGGCCATCTCGCACGCGAACACCTGCAGCGGCACCGTGGAGACCAGGGGCTGCATCAGGGCGGGGACAGCCGGAACGCGGATCACATGGTCGGCGAACTCGGCGATCTTCTCGTCGCCCTCCTCTGCCACCGCGATGACGAGCGCTCCGCGGGCTCGCACCTCCTGGATGCTGGACACGATCTTGTCGTGAAGGACGGCTCGATCGCGTGGGGAGGGCACCACGACGATCACGGGGATTCCGTCCTCGATCAGCGCGATGGGGCCGTGCTTGAGCTCGCCGGCCGGAAATCCCTCGGCATGCATGTAGGCGAGTTCCTTCAGCTTGAGGGCACCCTCGAGTGCGACAGGAAACCCCACATGCCGACCCAGGAAGAGCACAGATGAGGAGTCCGCGAGGCGGCGCGCGAGCTCACGCACGTGCTCAGTCGTATCAAGCACCAGGTCGACCTTGCTCGGCATGTCATCGAGATCAGCGAGGACGGCCCGGATCTCCGCATCACTCATGGATCCGCGGGCCTGAGCGAGATACAGGCCCACCAGATAGGCCGCGATGATCTGGGTGAGGAAGGCCTTCGTCGACGCGACTGCGATCTCGGGGCCGGCGTACGTATAGAGCACGGCATCCGACTCGCGCGGAATAGTCGACCCGACGGTGTTGCAGATGGCGAGGGTGCGCGCTCCCTGCGCCTTCGCATGTCGCAGCGCCATCAGGGTGTCCATGGTCTCGCCCGACTGGGAGATCGCGATGACGAGGGAGTCCGGCCCGACGATGGGATCTCGGTAGCGGAACTCACTGGCCAACTCGACCTCGACGGGGATTCGAGTCCAGTGCTCGATGGCGTACTTGGCCACCATTCCCGCATGGGCGGCAGTGCCGCAGGCCACGACGATGACCTTCGTGACCTCGCGGAGCACTTCCTCCTCAAGGTGCGTCTCGTCGAGCTGGATGCGGTGATCCTTGCTGATGCGACCCCGAAGGGCATCGGCAACGGCTTTCGGCTGCTCGGCGATCTCCTTGAGCATGAACAGCTCGTAGCCGCCCTTCTCGGCTGCCGAGGCGTCCCAGTCCACGGTGAAGGGGGTCGCCTCGACCGGCTCGCCGGCGAAGTCGGTGATCGACACCGACTCGGGGGTGAGCACGACGACCTGGTCCTGGCCGAGTTCGAGTGCGTTGCGGGTGTGGTCGACGAACGCGGCGACGTCGGAGGCGAGGAAGTTCTCGCCCTCGCCCAGTCCGACCACGAGCGGGGAGTTGCGCCGGGCCGCCACGACGAGGTCCGGCTGTGCCCGATCCAGGGCGACGAGGGTGAAGGCCCCCTCGAGTCTCCGGCACACCCGGCGCATGGCTTCGGGCAGGTCGCCGTCGGCGAGGGGGACCTCCCGCGCGAGCAGATGGGCCGCGACCTCCGTGTCCGTCTCGGACTGCAGGCGCACTCCGGCAGCGGCCAGCTCATCGCGAAGCTCGGCGAAGTTCTCGATGATCCCGTTGTGGATGACGGCGATGCTGCCGTCCTCGCTGACGTGCGGATGGGCATTCCCGTCTGTCGGTCCACCGTGAGTGGCCCAGCGGGTGTGGCCGATGCCGGTGGTCGAGTGCGGCAGCGGATCGGTGCCGAGAAGCTCCTCGAGGTTGGCGAGTTTGCCCGCCTTCTTGCGCACTTCGAGACGGTCGTCGCTGATCACGGCTACGCCGGCAGAGTCATAGCCCCGGTACTCGAGTCGGCGGAGGCCGGCGACGACGATCTCCAGCGCCTGCTGCTGGCCCACGTACCCGACGATCCCGCACATGCGACCGAGCCTACCGGCGGGTGCTTGCACACGGCCGGTGGGCGACCGAGCATGCAGGCCGCGCCGCGGCCGGTGGGCGACCGAGCATGCACGCCGCGTCGCGGCCGGAGGACTAGCCTCAGTCCCATGCTGACGCTCCACGTCTCGGTGCCGGCGGAGCTCGCCGACCAGGCGGAGACCATCCTGCGCGATGGCCCGAGCCTGGTGACCCTCACCCGCATGCGCGGTGCCAGTGTCGAGCCCGCAGGTGACGTCATCGTCGCGATGCTCGAGCGCGATGCGGTCAACGACGTCGTCGATCGACTCATGGAAGCAGGGGTGCCTGATCAGGGCTGCATCCTGATCCAGGATTCGGGCACCTGGGTGTCGAAACCGGGCCTGGAAGTGCAGCAGGCCTCCCCCGACAGCGACAACGTCGTCTGGACGGAGGTCATCGAGCAGGCCTACCTGCAGTCCCGGATCACATCGATGTTCCTCGCGTTCATGATCATGGCCACTCTCCTCGCAGCCATAGCAGTGATCACGAACTCGCCGATCCTCGTCATCGGCGCCATGGTGCTCGGGCCTGAGTTCATGGCCGTGGTCTCCCTCGGCCTGGCCCTCGTGAGGCGGCGTCCCACGCTGCTGCGTCAGGCTCTGCTGACCCTGGCCGTCGGCTTCGCCGTCTCGATCGTGGTGACGATGGCCTTCGTCTGGTTCGCGCGACTGATCGGGTTGGTGAGCACACAGGACATCTACTCACCCCGACCGGACGTCGCCTTCATCTACACACCGAACTGGTGGTCGCTCATCGTGGCCGTCATCGCGGCTGCAGCGGGTGTGCTGGCCATCACCAGCTCGAGATCGATGGCGATCGTTGGCGTCTTCATCTCCGTCACGACGATCCCGGCCTCTGGCAACGTCGCGGTCGCGGCGGTATTCGGCAACTGGCACGAGGTTGCGGGCAGTGCCGCTCAGCTCGGCATCAACATCGCCGGCATGGCCGTCGCCGGCTGGCTCACCCTGGAACTGCGCCAGTGGATGTCAGAGCGGGTCAGCCGAGCGCTAGCTCAGCGCGGACGGCTGCGGCGATCCGCTCGGCGACCGCAGCAGCCTGCTCCTGCGTCGCCGCCTCGACCATGACGCGGACGACCGGCTCCGTGCCCGAGGGCCGAAGCAGCACCCTGCCTCTGCTGCCGAGTTCCGCCTCTGCCACCGACACGGCAGAGGCGACTCCGGGGGCTTCGGGGAGTCGTGCGAGGTCGACATCTCGCACATTGACCAGTACCTGCGGGAACTTGGTCACGGATGCCGCGAGGTCAGCGAGGCTACGGCCGGTCTGAGCCATTCGCGCCAGCAGGTGAAGGCCTGTGAGCATGCCGTCGCCGGTGGTCGCGTGGTCGGTCATCACGACGTGCCCACTCTGCTCTCCACCGAGCACGTATCCCGCTGCACGCATGGCTTCGAGTACGTATCGGTCGCCGACCGCGGTCTCGACAACCTCGATGCCCGCGGACTCCATGGCGATCTTGAAGCCGAGGTTGGCCATGACCGTGACGACGACCGTCCCGCCCACCAGGGTGCCCGACTCGTTCATGGCGGCCGCGAGGATGGCGAGGATGTGGTCACCGTCGATGGGGTTGCCATCGGCATCCACAGCCAGGCAGCGATCGGCATCACCGTCGTGGGCGATTCCGGCATCGGCGCCGTGCTCGCGCACGGCCGCCATCAACGGCTCCAGATGGGTGCTTCCGCAGTCACGATTGATGTTCCAGCCATCCGGCTCGGAGTTGATCATGATCACCGAGGCGCCGGAGCCCTCATAGACCTCACGGGCGATGCTCGAGGCGGCACCGTTCGCGCAGTCGACGACGACAGTGATTCCATCGAGGCGCTGGGGCACGGTGGCCAGCAGATGATGAACGTACATCTGCGCACTGAGGTGCGAGGCGTGGATTCGCCCGACGGCCTCACCGACTGGTCGCTCCCAGGGCTCGCCTACGCGGCTCTCGATCGCGTCCTCTATCGCATCGTCGAGCTTGTGCCCTCCGCGAGCGAAGAACTTGATGCCGTTGTCCGGCATCGGATTGTGGGAGGCCGAGAGCATCACTCCGAGATCGGCATCCAGCGCCGCGGTCAGGTACGCGACCGCCGGGGTGGGAAGGACTCCCACCAGGTGGACATCGACGCCCGCGCTGGCCAGCCCCGCGACCACCGCCGCTTCCAGGAACTCCCCGCTGGCACGACCGTCGCGACCGACGACTGCCGATGGCCGGTGCCCCGCGAACGCGCCCGCATCTGCGAGCACGTGCGCGGCGGCGACGGACAGGTCGAGCGCGAGTTCGGCCGTGACCTCGCGATTGGCGAGGCCGCGCACTCCGTCGGTGCCGAAGAGGCGACCCACGAAAGGCCTAGCGCTTGCTGTACTGGGGTGCCTTGCGGGCCTTCTTCAGGCCGTACTTCTTGCGCTCCTTGGCCCGCGGATCACGGGTGAGGAAGCCGGCCTTCTTGAGGGTCGGGCGGTTGCCCTCCTCGTCGATGCCGTTCAGCGCACGGGCGATCCCGAGGCGAAGTGCACCGGCCTGACCGGAGATGCCGCCGCCGTCGATGCGGGCGATGACATCGAACTTGCCCTCGGCGCCCAGGGCGGCGAACGGCTCGTTCACCTCCTGCTGGTGCACCTTGTTCGGGAAGTAGTCGTCGAGCGTGCGACCGTTGACGGTCCACTTGCCGGTGCCGGGCACCAGGCGCACTCGGGCGACAGCCTGCTTGCGGCGACCCGTCGCCGCACCGGGGGCGGTGACGATCTCGCGCGTGATGGTCGGACGGGTCGGGGTCTCGGAGGTGTACTCCGTGGGAGCCTCGAACTCGTCGTCGATGGTCTCGTCGATGGTGGCCTCAGACACTGCCACTAGTCCTCTCGTTGCTTCCGCGCCGCTACTGCGCGACCTGGGTGATCTGGAACGCCTGCGGCTGCTGCGCGGCGTGGGGGTGCTCGGAGCCGGTGTAGACCTTGAGCTTCTTCAACTGCTGACGGCCGAGCTTGTTGTGCGGGAGCATGCCCTTGACTGCCTTCTCGACGGCCTTGCGG
>JBIIJX010000220.1:0-3922 GCA_044233495.1 Candidatus Nanopelagicales bacterium | reverse complement strand
GCTGTTCGACTTCATTCCTTAGTCGGTCTCGGGAGCCTTCGGCATCCTGGAGTCGGCGGGTCAACTCCTCCACGAGTGCACGATGACCTGCGTTCACATCGTTCAGGACCAGGCGGAGTTGCTCGGTGTCGAGCCCGAAACTCCCAGGTTCCCAAATCTTGCTGGCTGACATCTGAGGTCCTCCCCCGAATCTTCGGTGATGCGCACCTTGACGCTGCAAGGACGCCACGGCTGCACTTGTTCTTGCGCCAAGGCCTTTTGCCCGGTAAACGGTAGCGGTTTGCCGGGAAGTGGGGAAGCGAGTTGGGACTGGTGATGCCTGAGCGCAACACATGGACGGATGTTGCAGTGACGCGACCGTCACTTCGCTCGTCTGGCCCTGTCTGACCGACCGGCGGGAAGGCTGCTGCCGCCCTCCCGCGGTGGTCGGGGTCACCGGGGACAGTTCCGCCGTAGCTCGACCCACCGGGCTCGACCCACCGGGCTCGACCCACCGGGTTCGATCTATCGGGCTCGACCTATCGGGATGAGCCCCACCCCCCGGACTGCGCAATGCCTTCGCCCCGGCAGGCCCTCGCGGGTTGCTGGCGACCGGCCGCTACCCGGGGCCGCTGGCACTCGACTTGACGGAGTGCTAACGGATGCGTATCGTTCTCGTTGGCACTCCCGGCCTGGGACTGCTAACTGATGAACCCACCTCAGCCCATATGGGCCTATCGACCCTTCGGAGGACGACACCGTGTCGGTCACCATCAAGCCCCTCGAGGACCGCATCCTGGTCCAGACCCTCGAAGCCGAGCAGACGACGGCCTCTGGCCTGGTCATCCCGGACACTGCCAAGGAGAAGCCCCAGGAGGGCAAGGTCCTGGCCGTCGGCCCGGGCCGCTTCGACGAGGACGGGGAGAAGCGCATTCCCCTCGACATCAAGGTCGGCGACGTCGTTATCTACAGCAAGTACGGCGGCACCGAGGTCAAGTACAACGGCGAGGAGTACCTGCTCCTGTCTGCCCGCGACGTGCTGGCCGTCGTCGAGAAGTAGGACGACTCCCACCATCAATATCGAGCTGACCGTGGCCCGCCATGGCTGCCGCGCCTTGCGTGGCGCTGGCGGGCCACGTCAGTGAGATGCCCATTTCGCTTCAAGGAGAACACATCCCATGGCAAAGATCCTGGAATTCGACGAGGACGCCCGCCGCAGCCTCGAGCGCGGCGTGAACGCGCTCGCCGATGCCGTGAAGGTGACCATCGGCCCCAAGGGCCGCAACGTCGTCATCGACAAGAAGTGGGGCGCCCCCACGATCACGAACGACGGGGTGACCATCGCCCGCGAGGTCGAGCTGGAGAACCCGTACGAGAACCTCGGTGCTCAGCTCGCGAAGGAGGTTGCGACCAAGACCAACGACGTCGCAGGCGACGGCACCACCACGGCAACCGTGCTCGCCCAGGCGATGGTGCGCGAGGGGCTGAAGCAGGTGGCCGCGGGAGCATCCCCGACGGGCATCAAGCGCGGTATCGACAAGGCCGTCAAGGCGGTGACCGAGCACCTCATCGCGTCGGCGCGCGAGGTGGCCGACAAGAACGAGATTGCGAACGTCGCAACCATCTCCTCCCAGGATCGCGAGATCGGCGATCTGATCGCCGATGCCTTCGACAAGGTCGGCAAGGACGGCGTCATCTCGGTCGAGGAGTCGAGCACCACCTCGCTCGAGCTCGAGTTCACCGAGGGCATGCAGTTCGACAAGGGATTCATCTCGGCCTACTTCGTCACCGATCCCGACCGCATGGAGTCAGTCCTCGAGGACGCCCGCATCCTGCTCGTGCAGGGCAAGGTCTCCTCGGTGCAGGAGCTGCTTCCGCTGTTGGAGAAGGTCGTGCAGGAGAGCAAGCCCCTGCTGATCATCGCCGAGGACGTCGAGGGCGAGGCGCTGTCGACTCTCGTCGTCAACCGCATCCGCGGAACTTTCACGTCGTGCGCCGTCAAGGCCCCTGCCTTCGGCGACCGGCGCAAGGCGATCCTGCAGGACCTGGCGATCCTGACCGGCGCCCAGGTAGTGGCGCCGGAGGTCGGACTCAAGCTCGACCAGGTCGGCACCGAGGTCCTGGGTACGGCGCGCCGCGTCGTGGTCACGAAGGACAACACGACCGTCGTGGACGGCGGCGGCAACCCCGCTGATGTCGAGGCCCGGGTCGCGCAGATCCGCAGCGAGATCGAGAAGACCGACTCGGACTGGGATCGCGAGAAGCTCCAGGAGCGCCTCGCCAAGATCTCCGGTGGCGTCGTCGTCATCAAGGTCGGCGGGCACACCGAGGTCGAGCTCAAGGAGCGCAAGCACCGCATCGAGGATGCCGTCTCGGCGACCCGCGCGGCCATCGAGGAGGGCATCGTCGCCGGTGGCGGCACCGCCCTGGTTCAGGCCGCGAAGGTTCTCGACGGCGACCTCGGCCTTCGCGGTGACGAGGCCACGGGTGTGGGGATCGTGCGTCGGGCGATGGTCGAGCCGCTGCGCTGGATCGCCGAGAACGCGGGCGAGCAGGGCTATGTCGTGACCGCCAAGGTGGCCGAGCTGCCGACCGGCCAGGGTCTCAACGCGGCGACGGGCGAGTACGTCGACATGGTCGCCGCCGGAGTCATCGACCCGGTCAAGGTGACGCGCTCGGCGCTGGAGAACGCCGCCTCCATCGCGGCCATGCTCCTGACGACCGAGGCACTCGTCGTCGAGAAGCCGGCCGAGAAGAAGGGCGACGGACACAGTCACGGGCACGGCCACCACGGCCACAGCCACTAGGTCGGCCGCACGCAGTAGACACGAGAAGGGCCCGGGAGCATCGCTCCCGGGCCCTTCTCGTGTCTACTGCGTCAGCTCGCTGCGGCCTCGCGACCAGCGTGGACGGGACGCCGGCGCTGGCGGTAGATGGTCTCGCGATCGTCTTCGCTGAGACCGCCCCAGACTCCGTAGGGCTCGCGCACGGCGAGGGCATGCTCGGCGCACTGGACCTGCACGGGGCATCCGGAGCAGATGGCCTTGGCCGCGGCGATCCGGGCCTCGCGCGTGGGGCCGCGCTCGCCCTCGGGATGGAAGAACAGGCTCGGATCCTCGCCTCGGCAGGCGCCGTACATCTGCCAGTCCCACAGATCGGCGTTGGGCCCGGGGAGTCGAGACACATCTGCCATGACCATGCTCCTTAGCTGGAATCGTTGCAGAGGTTGTTCAATAGGTGAAGCATACGATTCGCGCCATAGGTTGGTCAAGAGTGATCCGCCCCACACTTTCCTGGCTGAAGGGCTCCAGCGCGCGTCATCCCGGAACCACGGGGAGAATTCGCCCATGACCACGGTGGGGAACGAAGTCTGGGCCGTCGAAGGCCCCTCCCTGACCGTGGCGGCGGTGGCCCGGCGGATGGGGGTCGCGCCGGCCACCCTGCGCACCTGGGACCGCCGCTACGGCGTGGGTCCCTCCGAGCACAGCCCGGGCGCCCACCGCCGGTACACCCCGGCCGACGTGGCCCGTCTGGAGTACATGCGCCGCCTCGTGATCGACGGGGTGCCCCCGGCCGAGGCCGCCCGCGCCGCCCTGGCACTGGGCGACGGTGCGGACGCCGGGCCGGCAGACGCGGACGCCGGGCTCGCGGACTCCGCCGCCGGCACGCGCACGGGGGGCGGCAACGTGCTGGCCCTGCCGGGTGGCAGCCCCCAGGCTCGCGGGCTGGCCCGGGCCGCCCAGGCACTCGACCAGGCCTCCTGCCAGGCAATACTGACGAAGACCCTCGCGGAGATGGGCACCGTTCGCGCGTGGAATGAGGTGCTCGTTCCCGTGCTGAGCGCCGTTGGCGACAAGTGGCGCGAGACCGGCAGGGGCGTGGAGATCGAGCACTCGCTCAGCGCCGCAGTCCAGGACGCCCTCGCCGGTCGGATCCGCAGCCT
>JBIIJX010000219.1:0-3946 GCA_044233495.1 Candidatus Nanopelagicales bacterium | reverse complement strand
CTGGTACCGCTGGCCACGTTGCAGGTGGCATTGGCGAAATACGGGTCGCAGACCAGTGCTCCCACAGCCACGATGCCGCTATCTGCTCCGGAGGTCCCCACGTCGAGGGTCGCCGCTCCCGGAGCCGTGGTGTTGTTTACGACCGTGAAGGTGTCTCCCACCGCGCCCGTCAGGGTGGTGGGGGAATAGCTGTAGGGGGAGGCAGAGCCGGTGACCGTGATGGTGCCGAGGTCGGCCCCCTGAGCCGGGGCGGCGGCCACGATCAGCGCGCCGGAGGTCAGCGCGGCCACGGACAGGAGCGAGATCAGTCGGCGCACGTTGGTCCCCCTGACCTCCGAGTTGCCTCATGCTAGTCCGATCTCCGGACGCTGTCCCCCTTTCGGGAAGGAACGTCCCCGCGGGATATCGGCCCCTCGGGGGTGCCAACCGCCGGGTGGCCGTGTCATCAAATGTGGGACCAACCCCTACGGGCGCAACGGGATTGCCTCACCAATCACATGCGCATCGTGAGAGCACCCGGAGGTCACCATGCAGATGGATCGTGCGCCACGAATGGAAGTGGGTCGGTAGGACGACACTGCGCCTCACTTCGATCAGGGCGTCGTGTCCGCTGATGGACGCCACCATGACCGCAGTGGATCGGATCTCAGTCCAACACAGGCTCGCCGCATCAATCTTTCTGCGCGAAGCTCGCCACCACATCAGCTGCGGTGTCGCGACCGGAGAGCAGAGCGCCTTCGAACCAGCCGACGTGTGTGGGTGCGATGTCCGATCCTGCGAAGTGCAAGGGGCCACCGGTGACCCACTCCGCCGACGCGAACGCGTTGGAAGCACCGGCGGGTGTCGCGACGTACGTGCCACGCGACCATGGATCGCCGATCCAGTCGTGATGGTGGAACGCGAGCAGGGTGGCCTCGGGATAGAAGGCGTGCAGGGCTCGCTCGACGTGCCTGCGGTCACTCGGATCGAATTCCGATGTGGGGAGCCCGAAGCCGAGGACCAGCGTGCCGCGGTCCGTCACCTGATGGGCGTAGAGCCAGTCGAGGCCTTCACCGCGGCCCGATGCCAGCGCACCTTCCCGCACTCCGTCGACGAGCATCCAGACCTTGGCCACGCGGCCCACGCTGCGGCCCGCCGCCTCCACTACGGCCGGAGGGGCGAGGTCGCCAAGATCGAGGTCGGGAAGGACGTTGACGGGCACAGCCAACACGACGTGTGCCGCGTTCTCGACCGATCCGTCGGCCAGAACGACCGCAAGCCCGTCCGTGGTGCGCTGCACGCCGGCCACCGCTGCGCCGAGCCGCACCTCCGCTCCACTGCCGGCCGCCATCCTGTCGGCCAGCTCCTGCCACCCCGGGATCGGACTTGCGTGCAGGGCGGTGAGCAATCCGACGACACCGTGGTGCTCCGCGATCACACCCAAGGGGTCCAGCACCGACAACAGGTCCGGATCGGCACCCGTCATCATGATGAGCCAACCGTGCAGGGCGTCCGAAACCTCACCGGGCAGTGCCAGCAGGTCCAGATACTCCGAGCACGACAGCGACTCGAGCCAGTCGGGCGGGGGATCAAGCAGGGCGTCCTGGTGGATCCGGACGAGTGTTGCCTCCAGCGCCGCCCAGTGCTCCATGGCCACGGGCATGCCGTGTCGGATCCGGCCACCCGTGCGCCACCGGAGTTCCGTGGGTTCGCCGTAGGTTCGTGAGTCCATCCCATAACGCGTGAGTTCAGCAAACGCCGCGCTCTGACCAGGAGCGATCCAGGTGCCACCCAGTTCGACATCGACACCGAGGACGTCTGCTCCACCCGTGAAGCCACGCCCGCCGACGCGGTCGCGCGCCTCGAGCACCAGCACGGTGAGCCCCGCCTCAGCGCAGTCGCGAGCCGTGCGAAGTCCTGCCAGACCAGCGCCCACCACGATGACGTCCCACGTCGACGACGAACTCATCACGCCCGACGCTTATCCCACGGTCGGCGCAGCCTAGGGCTTGTAGCCGTAGCAGGCCTTTTTCAGTGCGATGTTGGTGCCGGCGCGAAAATCCTTCTTCGTCGCCCCGAGCATTCGGGTGGCGTCCTTGATGTCCTTTTCTGCCATGAACAGGTTGAGAACTGTCTTGGGACTGGTGACGAACAACCGGCACATGTCCTCAAAGCCCTCGGGATCCGAGGCCAGAGATTGCTCGAGCGCCTGGACGACGATCTCAGCCACAGCCTTCTGCTTGCTCGTGTCCAGAGATTGCGTCGCGTGGGCAGGAGCAGTGAGCCCCGTGAGTCCAGTAAGACCAATGAGGAGAACCGTTGCTGCACCTAGCCGAAGAGCCTTCACGGGCATTCCCTTGTTCGAAGCCGACACTTGACCGTACTCACGTGAGGTGCCAAGGAGTCTGGCGCAACACTCAGAAACGACGTCCTACCTCCGGCGCCACCTCATCCGATCACCTAGCCGTCGGAGCCCCCGTGTCCAGCGTGGCTGGCGTTGCAATGATGGCCTCGAATTCGATCGGGGTCAACCAGCGGAAGAGGTCACCCCTACCGGGAGCCCGACTTGTCCTGGACGAGCACTTCCACGGATGATCCACGGGCTCAGACGTACACATCGATGTGCCGGCCCCCTGACTCCCCTCTACGGGGCAGGGCCTATCGCGCCCGACCCACCGGGTTCATCAGAAGTGCGTCGCAAGCAAGTTCGCACCATCCTGATACATGGAGTTATCGACCATTTCCTGGTCGTGGCCATCATGCGCGAATTCGACCAGAGAAGGATCCTGACCCTGACCTACAAAGCGAGCATTGCGTCACTGCGGTAGGCGACGACCTGCCTCGTGTGAGCGGACGACGATGATCAGGTCTTGTTGAAGATGCTCGTGATGTAGCCGTGGAAGAGGCTCTTCATCTCCTCATTCCCCTCGCCCTTGCCCGCGTTGTGCATGAAGTTCGTGACGAGTTTCGGGTCGTAGCCACCATTGCTGTCCTCGTCCTCGTCAATGGAGTTGTCGTCGATGGTGGCGTCGCCGTCCTCGTCGTCCTGCTGATTGCCGACCATGTTCTGCATCGTGTTGGCGTTCGTGATCCGGCTCTTGCCCTTCGCATTCATGCCGACCAACGCGAGGGCCTCCTGCGTGGTCATGGCAGGCGGCTGCTTCTCCTCCTCTTCGCTGGCGTTGTAGGTCTCGTAGCTCTTGTTCTGCGCCTCGTTCTCCTCCTCGACGGCCTTCTGGGGGCCCGGAGCTGCAAGCAGCTTCTCGCTTGAGTCACCACCCTCATCGAGTTTGCCGGCCTCGCTGGCATCGACCAGCTGGTCGGCCCAGCCGCTGCTCACCCCCATGGGTGCATTGGTGGACTTGATGCCCATCGCCCGAGGCGTGTTCTCGGCTCCGCGCTTGCGAGCACCGAAGAGCATCTCCATCCACGACCGCTTGCGACCGCCGCCGGTCACGGCGTTCTTCAGCCGACCCCAGAAGGACTTCTTGGGCGCCCGAGGCGTGTACTGCCGGTTCTCGATCTCGTCCTTGGACATCTTCGCCCCGAAGAGCTTCTGGAAGCCGCCGGGCCGGTTCGCGTCCAGGTTGGCCGCCTGCCGCGGATTCCTGATCCCGCCGAACATCTTCTTCTCGTACGGGGTCGACTTGTCGAAGGTGTCAAGAGTGGCCTGGGAGTAGGGCATGCCCTTCTTCCACGGATTCTTCTCCGCCTGCATGCGGTCGTAGATCTGCCGGGCCGCATTGGCTTGGGGCCGCGCCATGAAGTGCGGCTTGGACTCGGGGAGTTCCTCCTCGATCAGGGGGGAGGCTTTGCCCCGCTGAAACTGCGGTCGGGAGCCCAGCAACTGGCCTCCCCCGACACCGTTGTTGCGGAGGTAGCCGCCGTCGTAGCCGTAGTCGTCGAGGTTCTCGCTCTCGATGAGCTGGCGATTCTTATTCCGTGCCTTCTTGGCGTCGACCATGTC
>JBIIJX010000218.1:0-3949 GCA_044233495.1 Candidatus Nanopelagicales bacterium | reverse complement strand
ACAGTCCGCGCACCGGTTCGCGAGGCGGGCTGATGATGCCTCGCCGGAACCGCAGTCCGGGTACCCGGCCGAAGGCCAGGCAGTAGGCCAGCTGGGTCACGAGGAAGGCGCCGATCCCTGCGGCGAGCAGGGTGTCCCCTTCGCCGAGGAGCAGCAGGTCGCCCAGCCACGCGAACATCAGCCCGACCAGCAGGAGGAGCAGAGGCGCCGACAGGGCCCGGCGTGCCTCGACGAGCAGCCAGGCGATGAGCAGGGGCATGAGAAGGGGCTTGGTCAGCTGCTCCGCTGAGACGTTGGACGTCGCCACCGCGATCACGTTGATGAGGCCGAGGAGGACATATGCGGACATGAGTGATCGCGCGGCCATGCGGGCCATCCTGCCGGGTCCGGCTGCGTGGAAGGATGACGTGCATGGATTCCGCAGCGCTGTATGTCCTTCTTGCCGTGGTCCTCGTTCTCGTGCTTGCCGGTGTGGGGGTCGCCCTCCTGCGGCGCGGGCGCGGAGCACCGGTTCCGCCCAGACCTCGGCCCGGGATCGACTATGCACCGGGGGTCGGTGACGACGACACCGTTCCCCGGGACACGCCCCGTCGCTCGGTCGATGTCGTGGAGGTCGGCGATGCGTTGGGTATGCCTGCCGACCGGGCCGCCGCGGTCGTCGACGAGGCGACCGCAGGGTCTGCCGTCGAGGCACCCGACCTCGAGGAGTTCGCGGGCCTGCTCGAGGTCGAGGTGCCGGAGCCGGCGGTCGGGCGCATGCAGCGCCTGCGGGCCCGCCTCGCCCGCTCGCAGAACGCCGTCGGACGCGGTCTGCTGACCCTGCTGAGCCGCGACACGCTGGACGAGGCGACGTGGGATGAGGTGGAGGAGATCCTCCTGACCGCCGACCTCGGGGTGGCGCCGACGATGGAGTTGATGGACCGGCTTCGTGCGCGGGTGCGCGTCGAGGGCGCGGCGGATCCGGCTCGCGTCCAGCAGATCCTGCGTGCTGAACTGCTCGAGCTGGTCGACCCCGGCATGGACCGCACCGTGCGGGCCGAGCGCGTCGACGGCAGACCGGGAGTCGTCCTCGTGGTCGGGGTCAACGGGACGGGCAAGACGACAACGACAGGAAAGCTGGCCCGCCTCGCCGTGGCATCGGGGCAGACCGTGGTCCTCGGTGCCGCCGACACCTTCCGCGCCGCAGCCGCGGACCAGCTGCAGACCTGGGGCGACCGGGTCGGGGCTGCCGTGGTGCGCGGCCCCGAGGGAGGAGATCCCGCCGCCGTGGCCTTCGATGCCGTGACGACAGCGGCAGGCGCGGACGTCGACACGGTGATCATCGACACCGCCGGCCGGCTCCATACCAAGACCGGGCTGATGGACGAGCTGGGCAAGGTCAAGCGGGTCGTGGAGAAGCAGTCCCCGATCGACGAGGTGCTCCTGGTCCTCGATGCCACCACCGGCCAGAACGGGCTGGTGCAGGCCCGGGTGTTCGCCGAGGTCGTCGACGTCACGGGCATCGTCCTGACCAAGCTGGACGGCACGGCCAAGGGCGGGATCGTCGTGGCGGTTCAGCGCGATCTCGGTGTGCCGGTGAAGCTGGTCGGCCTGGGGGAGGGGCCGGACGACCTCGCCCCGTTCGACGCGGTCGCCTTCGTCGACGCCCTGATCCAGGAGTGAGCGTTCCCCAGGTCACGCGCTGCCGCGTAACGAGGAGTTAACCGGGGATCCCGCCGCGACACCTGCACGAAACCTTCGACGTATTCGAGCGAAACCTCCTGCGAGGAGTGTCACCACCGCGAGGTGACAACGCCACTGGAGGGAGAACTCGCATGGAATCCGCTCTCAACACGGGCGACACCGCCTGGCTGATGATCTCAGCCGCGCTGGTGCTGCTCATGATCCCGGGACTGGCCTTCTTCTACGGAGGCATGGTCCGGATGAAGTCCGTTCTGAACATGCTCATGATGGTGATGGGCGCCCTGTTCATCGTCGGCGTCCTGTGGGTGCTCTTCGGCTACTCCATGGCCTTCGGTGACTCGTACGGTCAGGCCGGCCTGCTGGGCAACATCACCCAGTACATCGGGCTTGAGGGCCTGATGGCCGACAATCCCGAGGCCGTCTACCCCGCCATGGCGTTCGTGGCGTTCCAGGCGATGTTCGCGGCCCTGACCGTGGGGCTCATCGCCGGTGCTGTCGCCGATCGCATGAAGTACGCCGCCTGGCTGGTCTTCGCGGGCATTTGGGCCATCCTCGTCTACTTCCCGGTGGCGCACTGGGTCTTCAATCTCGCCGGCGACAATGGCGGCTGGATCTACAAGATGGGCGTGATCGACTTCGCGGGCGGGACTGCGGTCCACATCAACGCCGGTATCGCCGGACTCGTCCTGGCCATCGTCGTGGGCAAGCGACTCGGCTGGCCGAAGACGCCCATGCGTCCCAACAACCTGACGCTGGTCATGATCGGTGCCGGCCTGCTGTGGTTCGGCTGGTTCGGCTTCAACGCCGGTTCGGCGACAGCGGCGAACAATGCCGCAGCCGTCGCCTTCCTCAACACCTTCGCAGCGACCTGCGCTGCGGCGATCGGCTGGCTCCTGACGGAGAAGATCCGTGACGGGCACGCGACGTCGCTCGGTGCGGCATCGGGTGTCGTGGCAGGGCTGGTCGCGATCACGCCGGCCTGCGCGGCCGTCAGCCCGCTCGGCGCTCTGGCCATCGGCCTCATCGCGGGTGTCCTGTGCGCACTGGCCGTGGGCCTGAAGTACCGCCTGAAGTACGACGACTCGCTCGACGTCGTGGGTGTCCACCTCGTCGGTGGTCTCGTCGGCACCCTGCTGATCGGCCTGTTCGCGACCGAAGCCTCCCCGACAGGAATCAATGGCCTGTTCTACGGTGGAGGGGTCGACCAGCTGGGCAAGCAGTTCGTGGGCGCCATCGCAGTCCTTGCCTACTCGCTGGTGGTCACGGCCATCATCGCCGTGGTGATCAAGGTCGTCATGGGCCTGCGAGTGACCGAGGAGCAGGAGATCACCGGCATAGACCTGGCCGAGCATGCGGAGTCGGGCTACGAACTGGGAGACTCGGGCGGTGGCGGTGCCTTCGCAGGCATCGGTCATGCCGCTCGCAACAAGGAGGTGCAGTCATGAAGCTCGTCACAGCCATCATCAAGCCGTTCAAGCTGGAGGACGTCAAGACGGCGCTCGAGGACCGCGGCATCCACGGTCTGACGGTGTCCGAGGTGTCCGGCTTCGGGCGGCAGAAGGGCCACACGGAGGTCTACCGCGGTGCCGAGTACACGGTCGACCTCGTGCCCAAGGTGCGCATCGAGATCGTGGTCGAGGATGACGCCGCCGCGAGCATCGTCGATGCGATCGTCGCGTCCGCGCAGACCGGAAAGATCGGCGACGGGAAGGTCTGGGTGACACCCGTCGAGTCCATCGTCCGGGTCCGCACCGGTGAGCGCGGGGCAGACGCGCTCTAGGAGGCGGCAGACATGGAACCGCGGGAGTTCGCCTCCATGCGGAACGAGGTGGTGCGTCGCCCCGGGCTGGATGGCCCGGGGCGACGTGCTGCGCTCACCGATGCCACCGACGCCTGGCTGCAGGAGCTCTTCGCGAAGGCTCAGGAGTTGACGGCCCAGCCCATGTGCCTCGTCGCTGTCGGCGGCTACGGCCGACGTGAACTGACCATCGGCAGTGACCTGGATCTGGTCCTGCTGCACGGCGGTGACGATGCCGAGGCGGCACGGGCCGCTGACCTGCTGTGGTACCCCGTCTGGGATTCGGGAGTCACGCTGGACCACAGCGTTCGGACGACTGAGGAGGCCAGGCGTGTGGCCGGCGATGACGTCCGCGCGATGCTCGGCATGCTCGATCTGCGCGTCGTCGCAGGTGATGAGGAGTTGGCATCGCGCGTGAGCGCCGACGTGCTCGCGGATTGGCGTGCGTCGGCCGAGCGGCGGCTGGCC
>JBIIJX010000217.1:0-3968 GCA_044233495.1 Candidatus Nanopelagicales bacterium | reverse complement strand
GACCAGCGCACCCGGACCCGGCGGCGGCACGATCAGCACCTCTGAGTGGGCTCCGCATCCGTAGGTGAGCGTCACGACGCGCCCGTCGGCAGGGCTCATCTCATTCGCGCACACCGCGAACAGCTGGCCCATCGGGCCGTCCATCGGGAGCATGAACCCGCACGTGCTGCACTCGAGTGAGGCCTGCTTGGCCATCGAGGCATTCGGACCGAACTCCCCCTCCGACCAGCGGTCGGCGGCGTCGTCGCGACCGATCAGCGACAGCACCCGCGGCCGACCCAGTCCGATCTCCCACTGCCCCGGACTCAGGGGTGCCCGCGACGCCAGGGACTCGAGGTCGTCGGCTGCGGTGTAGCCCGGCACCAGGCGCGCATCGTCAGCCTCGGTCGGCAGGACGTCACCCGGCGAGAGGTCTCCCGGGCGAATGCGCTCGCTCCAGGGCACCCACTCCGGTGCCACCAGCGCCTCCGGACCGGGAAGGAGCACGATCTCGCTGACGGTCACGTTCTTGGCCCGGGGTGCGCGCGCCACCGTCACGGCCCACTGCCATCCGACGTAGGCCGGATTGAGGCAGGCGAAGGTGTGAGTGGCGAGCCGCTCGCCCTCCATCACCACTGCGAGGTGGTCGCCGACGACGTCAGCGCCCACATCCTCGACGAGTGCTTCACGAGCGGTCGCGATGGCACCGACCAGGGCGACATCGCGCTTGGCGTCGTTCGCCGGGGTGAGCAGGGACATAGGCGGATTGTGTCTCACCCCACTCACCCGCGACTCGACGGGGGGCGCTCGCGGCGCGGCAGTAGGGTCGGGGCATGACCTCTCGCCGCCTCGCCGCTGCTGCCGCCGGCGCCGTCGTCCTGGCCCTCGCCCTTGCGGGGTGCACCAAGCCCGGCCCCGGCATCACCGTCTTCTCCGGCACATCGTCGGCCAATCGGGAGGCGGCCTGCTGGTCCTTCGACGGCAGCGGCATCGATGCGGCGGCCTGCGCCAAGGACGTCCTCGACAGCGCTGCCGCCGGAGGGGCGATCGCGACCATCCCGGTCATTCCCGGCACCGTCGTGGGCATCAGTGTCGATCCCAAGGTTGCCGATGCCGGCTGGACGCCGCGTGTGGCGGGCCAGCCCCTGGTCGCCGAGCCCCTCACCACCACGTACTGGCGGTTCACCTTCCCGGAGTTCCAGCAGTTGACCGCCGAGGGCCTGGCCATGGAGATCGTGGCCGGCAATGCCGAGGTCACGCAGGGCGTGTGGCTGTTCCAGCTCGTCCCGGCAGCGGAGTGACGCGCACTTCCTCTGGCTGAGCCTGCGCGTCAGGAATCTTCGGCGTCACCGGCCAAGTGGCCACCCACGGCGACGGCCGCCACGAGGATCAGCATCCCGAGGGTGAACATGGTGTTCTCGAATGCCGGCGTCAGGCCGTTCCACTTCGAGTTCAGGTACATGATGAACCAGTTGCCGCCGACCACGACGAAGCCGAACATGAACACCGTGAGTCCGAGGATGCCGCCGAGGAAGGTCCACCTCTGGGCACTGTTCCAGCGCTGCGACGAGCGCGCCCGGCGCAGGCCCAGGATGCCCGCGACCAGGAGCACGATCCCGGTCAGCAGTTCCAACGTCATGATGCCGATGTAGCTGATCACCTGGAACCACGTGGCGTCGATGAAGCGCCACTCGAATCCGCTGTCAGCGGGAACGCCGTCTCCGCTGAGCACTCCCTGGACGAAGGGCCAGTTGCTCGCATTGGGATTCGTCGGGTCGGTGATGTTGTCGAAGGCGACCAGGAGGTAATAGGACGCCACCATGAGCACGAAGACGGACGTGACGACCCGGGCAGTCCGCCAGAAGGATCACGTCCTCACGCGCGCTCCCATCCGGACCTCAACCGTGCCCCTGCCTAGACGTCGAGGTCGTCGGCAACCGCACGCAGCACCGCAGCCACCTTCTGGGCTCCGGCATCCGGCGGGTACTTGCCGCGGCGCAACTGGTTCGACACCCCGTCGAGGAGCTTGATGAGATCCTCGACGATCACGGCCATGTCGTCGGCAGGCTTGCGCTTGCCCTTGACGACGGACGGGGCCGCGGTCAGGACGGTGACGGAGAGCGCCTGCTTGCCGCGCTTGCCGTCCACCACGCCGAACTCCACCTTCGTGCCGGCCTTGAGGGTGGTGACCCCTGCCGGGAGCGTCGAGGCGTGGACGAAGACATCGTCGCCATCATCCGAGGCCAGGAATCCGAACCCCTTCTCGGAGTCGTACCACTTCACGGTTCCGGTTGGCACGGCCGCCTCACTCACTCAAGTCACGCGGCGGGTGCCGCTGCACGGGCGTCCCCCGCGCCTGAGAAGGTTACCCCGTGGGCCAACATGACTCCGCCGGAGACCGCACCATGCGCATCGGGGCCGTGATCACCGTCATCGGGCTGGTCCTCGCGGCCATCGCTCTGCTGCCGATGTTCCTCACCGGCCTGGAGCTGCCCGGATTCATGTGGTTCCTGGCCATGCTGACGGGCGTGGGCCTCGTGATCGTCCTGATCGGTCTCGTCCAGGGTGCGCGGCAGCGCCGGTCCCGACGCTGACGCATGCAGCACCTGCTGCGCCTCGCGTAACGTTGATCAGATGAGCACCCCCCGCAGCCTTGCCGACGACCTGCGTCGTCGGGACGACGCTGCGCTGGAGGAACTGCTGCGGCTGCGGCCGGATCTCCTGCACCCCGTACCCCCGGACTTCACCTCGCTGACCTCGCGTGCCACGGCTGGCCCATCGGTGTCGCGCTGTCTGGACACCCTGGACGCCCTGCACCTGCACGTCCTGCGCACGACCGCGGAGCTGACGGCCGACCGAGCACGCAGCGCCGAGGAGATCGTGGAGGCCGCCGCTGGGCCGCTCGACCAGCGCGCGGGTGCTCCTGTGCGCCAGGCGCTGGCCGACGTCGTCGCCCGCGCCCTCGTCTGGGGCACCGAGGATGCCCTGCGCCCGGTGGCGGCGGTCGCCGACCTCGTCGCTGGGGTGCCCGTGCCCACGTGGCCGGCCCCGGACGCGTCCGGAGAGGCACCCGTCCCGATGGCCGACGTCGACCGGCACGCCGGCCTTCGTGCGAGGCAGACCCTGGCCCTCACGCGGGACCTGCTCGAGGCGTGGTCGGTGCAGCCGCCGGCAGTCCTGCGCACGGGAGGTCTCGCGCTTCGCGATCTCTCCGCGGCGCGTGCCCTGCTGCACGAGGACTGGTCACGCACGGCCCTCACCATCGAGGTCGCGCACGCGACACGACTGGTGGCCGACGACGGCGAGGAGCAGCCCGCCTGGGTGCCCACCGACCGCTTCGACTCCTGGCTGGAGCTCGCACCCGCCCAGGCATGGGTGGAGATCGTCGACGGCTGGATGTCGCTGCCCCGACTTCCCTCGCTCGCCGATGCCAAGGCACGACTGCTCACCAGCGACCACGATCGACGGCTCGTCGTGCACCACCGCCGCGTTGTCGTCGACCTGCTGCTGGGACAGGAGCCGGGCGTGGGGCTCGACGTCGAGACGATCCTCGCGGTCCTTGCGCAGCGTCGCCCGCGCCAGGGCGGACGCCTGCGCGAGCAGGTGGTCGAGGCGACACTGAAGGAGGCCGACGATCTCGGCCTGCTGGGCTTCGGTGCGCTGAGCACGGCCGGGCGCCTGGCCGTGCAGGCGCGTCCGACGGACGCGCACGGGCGCGGTGTGATGCTCACCCAGATCGCGGCAGCGCTCACCTCCGCCATGCCGGCCGATGTCGACCACGTGCTGATCCAGGGCGACCTGACCGTCACGGCACCCGGTCCGCTCACGGCACAGATCGCACGACGCCTCGGCCTGCTCGCCGACATCGAGTCGCGCGGCCACGCGACGGTCTACCGCATCTGCGAGTCGAGCGTTCGCCGTGCGCTCGACGCGGGCTTCGACGCCGACGCGATCCACGCCTTCCTGGCGGAGATCTCGCGGACTCCGGT
>JBIIJX010000216.1:0-3981 GCA_044233495.1 Candidatus Nanopelagicales bacterium | reverse complement strand
CATGGCCGCCAATCTCGCCCGCCGCGAGGAATCCCTCACCATCTACTACTCCGAGCTCAACGCCAAGATCCAGGCCCTGCAAACCCAGCAGAGCTACCTCAAGACCCAACTCGACGTATTCACCAAGGCTCTGAACGACTAGAAGCAGACATGTCCACGAACCCCTACAAGGCCGCCTCCGCGTACCGGGACCATGCTGTGACCACAGCCTCTCCGGCGCGCATCGTCGTTCTCGTCTTCGAACGCCTGACGTTGGACATGGAGAGGGCACTTGCCGCGATTGAGGCCGGGGGGAGCCCGCACCCACACCTCATCCACGCCCAGGAATTGTTGACGGCCCTTCTTGACGCTCTCGATGTGTCTGCATGGGAGCATGCGCCCAAGCTCGCCAGCATCTACGTCCATGTTCATAATTCCCTTGTGCAGGCGAATGTGGACAAGGATGCCGATCGCATCCGGACCTGCCTGAATATCATCTGCCCGCTCAGAGATGCCTGGGCCCAGGCGGCCCTGAGCACTGGTGAGTTTCCCGCCACGCGGATCGTGAGCGTGGTCAATGTCTAGTTCTCAGGCGGGAGCGGATCGAGACTGGGAAAGTGTGCTTAACCGGCTCGAGCATGACGTATGTGCTGCCGAGCGCCTGGTAGCGGGTGAAGAACCGGGCTCAGTCGGTTCCTGGGAGCCCCCGCAGAAAGTCACCCCCTTGTCAGGAGACCTCATTGACCGTACCCGTGAACTCGTAGCCAGGCAGCAGGCCGCGCTGGAACGGCTTGAGGCCATGCGCTTGGCCGTTCGTCGACATCTGCAGCTGGTCGAAGTGGATGCAGCAAAAGGTCTAGCTTCCGGACCCCACTTCTTCGACGCGCACGCCTGACAACCGTCCTTGACGAGGACGCACTGACAAGCGCGGCAAACTTCCAGGAAATCCTCAGCTTGGATGGCCGACGGCCGAACATATCTAGGGCCCGAATGTTTGGCTCCGCAGGCGTTGTCGTGCGCGGTGACCCGTAGACAACTTGCCCGCAAAACCTCAAGTGGTCGAGGTGTACGCCGACTATTGGTTCAAGACCCAAGGACGGGTCTCGTGACACTTATCTTCATGGAGGAAGATCATGGCGTACCAGATCAGCACGAACTCTGCTGCACTGAACGTGTACAACAACCTCGGCGTGCACCAGATGAAGTCATCGACCGCACTCGCGAAGATCTCCAGTGGGCTTAAGGCTTCTGGTGGCGTGGACATCGCGAGCGCTGGTGTAGCGACTGGCCTGAAGATCAACTACCAGGCCACTCAGACTGCGGTCTCGCAGGTTCAGAATGCCATCAACACCCTGCAGGTTGCTGATCAGATCTATGCTGAGGCCATCGCCCTGGGTCAGCAGGGCCTTGAGGTCGCCACTCGAGGCCTCGACGCGAACGCGGACTCCTCGGCCATCACCGCTCAGATGGCACAGATCACCGCCGGTATCGCATCCCTTCTTGACGACAGCCAGTTCAACGGAGTGGCTGTTCTTGGTACTGCACTGACGCCCAAGGTCAACGCGAACGGCGATACGCTCACGGTGACGCCGAACAGCACCACGGACCCCGCGGCGGACACAGTGGCCGGATACACCACTTTCGTGGAAGCGGCAGTTGATGATCGAGCTGAGAATGCGGCAAACCTTGCTGCCTTGCAGAACACTCTGCAGGTGCTCAATTCGACGGCGATGAACGAACTGGCGGGGATCTCGCAGGCCCAGGACACCGATATCGCCAAGGAGATGATGAACCTTGCCTCCGCAAACATCATGACCGAGGCTGCGACAGCTATGTTGGCCCAGGCGATGCAGCTGCCCAACAGCGTGCTGAAGCTCCTGCAGTAGTCGTTGAAGCAGGCGTAGGCAGGCATGGTGGCCGCCGGACCGCGAGACGTATGTTCTCGCGGGTCGGCGGCCTCATGCGTCTGGGCCATGGCTGCTTTCGTCGCCTACGTTGAGGGAGGTGTGGTGTGGTCGGGATTTCGTCGATGAATCTGATTGATGTGCCGTCGATTGTGGCGAATATCATGATTGCTGATTCTCTGCGCAGCACGCGGTTGTCGGAGCAGAAGTCGGCGCAGGATGCGCAGATCTCGGCGTTTCAGGCGTTGAATACGAGTTTGCTGTCGGTGTTGGATGCGGCGGAGGAGATCACGGGGTCGACGTCGTGGGTGCCGGCCAGTGTCAGCAGCAGTGACTCCTCGGTGGCGACGGCGTACTCCTCTGGTGGTGCGGTGTCGGGGGCGTCGCCGTATCCGTTCACGGTGACGTCGATCGTGGGTGGTGGCTCGGGCACGGCGACGATCACGTATACCAAGAACAGTGTCCTGCAGACGGTGACGTCGAATTCGAATACCTTCACCGGTCTCAGTGACTTCCCGGGGATGACGATCACGGTGTCGGCGACGGGTGGGCCGGTGACGTTGACGCCGTCGGCGACGACGGTGACGGATGCCTCGGTGATGAAGTCTGCGGCGTCGAGCTTGGTCAGTGCGTTGAACACCTCGCTGGCGTTGATCACCAGTCAGGTATCGGCCAGTGGGGCCCTGAACACCATCTTCACCCCTCGGGACGTGTCGCAGAGGCTGCTGGGCACCGCGTGGGATGCCAACACGCTGGCGTCGCTGGCCGATGCCGGTATCGAGCTGACCCGGGTGGGCACGTTCTCGATCAATGAGGCCAAGCTCGGTGCTGCCCTCGCGGGTGGGTCAGCGGCTCAAGTCGTCGGGCAGGTGGCGGCGTTCGCTGCTCGTGTCGAGTCCGTCACGACCGCGGCCACGTCAGTGACCGGCAGTATCTCGCGTGAGATCACCACCCGGCAGACTCGTGTCACCAACCTGAGCACCGCCATCACGGACATGGCCGCCAATCTCGCCCGCCGCGAGGAATCCCTCACCATCTACTACTCCGAGCTCAACGCCAAGATCCAGGCCCTGCAAACCCAGCAGAGCTACCTCAAGACCCAACTCGACGCCTTCACCGACGCGCTGTCGCGCAGGTGATCGAGGCAGCTCGGGCTACGACGCGGGTACCTGGCCGGTCGTCGGGTCAGGCTGGGCTGGCGGCATGCCGGCCAGTCCTGTGTTCGGTCCGGGGTTCCCCGGTGCCGCGTCAGGCACGCCCGTCGTCGAGCTGGGAAGCGCGGGTGTGGAGTCGGATTCTTCACCGGTCAGCAGAGGCGGGCTGATCTCGGCGACCGTGGCGACGTTGATCGTCGGCGGAGCCGGCGCAGGCTCCGTGATGGTCTGCCCGGAGACGATCTCCGTCACCTGGGGGATGTCGATCGGGGGGTGAGCGAGGTACTTCGCCAGGGTCCGATTGGCGACGTACAGCACCACGTCGACGAGCAGGGCGGTGACGAGCAGTCTCAGCAGGACGGGGAAGAGATCGACCTCCGGATCATTGAACGCCTCCCACAGGCTGGGGGAGTTCAGGATCAACGCGATGACCATCGCGAGGGGCAGGAGGGCGAACATCAGGCACGGAGCCTACCAGCGCGCATCGGCCTCGCGAGCTCCTTCTCTGCTGGCTGGGGAAGCCCACGTCGCTGGCTCTCCCGGAAGGCAACGGGGAAGTCGAGGGAGTCCAGCGCACGCGGGTCCGTGCACTCCGCCTCGTTGGTGATCACGACGGCGGAGATCTCCTCGAGGCAGCGTGTCCAGCGGCGAATGGCCTCGATCCGGCCGGCAGCGTCCACCACCGCCCACACATCGGAGGCTCGCAGGGAGCTCACCGCCTGCAGTACTCGCACCCTCTCACCCTCGTTGAGCAGGATGCTCAGTGGTGCGTGCACCACGACGATGACCGGGACGTCGAGCTGGTCGACGAGATCCGCCAGTTGATGGGCATCGGAGGGACGGAAGTGCTCCTCGGCCCTCAGCAGCGGGACAGTGACATTGTTGGGAGCCACGGCGAAGACCAGGGTCTCAGGTCGCTCGTACTCCTTGATGATCGCGCAGGC
>JBIIJX010000215.1:0-3987 GCA_044233495.1 Candidatus Nanopelagicales bacterium | reverse complement strand
GAACAACACCGACTCCGCGGGGAACTCCTACGGCTGTCACGAGAACTACCTTGTCGAGCGGGAGGGTGAGTTCACCCAATTGGCCGATCGCTTCATCCCCTTCCTCATCTCGCGCCAGTTGATCGTGGGCGCGGGCAAGGTCCTGCAGACGCCGCGGGGAGCTGTCTACTGCCTCAGCCAGCGGGCGGATCACATGTGGGAGGGCGTGTCGAGCGCAACCACGCGGTCACGGCCGATCATCAACACGCGTGACGAGCCCCATGCCGATGCGGACCGCTACCGCCGGCTGCACGTCATCGTCGGGGACAGCAACATGAGCGAGACCACCACGCTGCTGAAGGTCGGCTCGGCCGATCTCGTGCTGCGGATGCTCGAGGCCGGAGTGGTCATGCGCGACATGAGCCTCGAGAACCCCATCCGGGCCATCCGGGAGATGAGCCACGACATCACCGGCAAGCGTCCTGTTCGCCTCACCACGGGTCGAGAGCTCTCCGCTCTGGACATGCAGACCGAGTACTACGAGAAGGCGGTCGATTTCGCACACCGCAGGGGGCTCGTGGACGAGGCGACGGGCACGATCCGACGGGTGCTCGAGCTCTGGGGCCGCGTGCTCAAGTCCGTGGAGTCGGAGGACACCACCCTGATCGATCGCGAGATCGACTGGGCCATCAAGAAGCGCATGCTCGAGCGATACATGGATCGCCACGGCATGGACCTGCACTCACCGCGCGTGGCCCAGCTCGACCTCGCGTACCACGACATCGATCGGCGCAGAGGGTTGTACAACCTGCTCGAGCGCTCCGGACTCGTGGAGCGGGTTGCGTCCGACATCGAGGTGTTCGAAGCCAAGACCGTTCCACCGCAGACCACGCGCGCCAAGCTGCGCGGTGACTTCGTCCGCAGGGCCCAGGAGCGGCATCGCGACTTCACGGTCGACTGGGTGCACCTCAAGCTCAACGACCAGGCGCAGCGCACCGTCCTGTGCAAGGACCCATTCGCCGCTACAGATGAGCGTGTCGAGCGACTCATCGCCAGCATGTAGGCAGGGCACGGATACAGTTCCCTTATGCGTCTTCACCGTCTGGGCCTTGCCGTGCCCGTGATCATGCTCACTGCCCTCGCCGCGGCCGCCTGTGGCCCGCAGACCGACGACCGCGTCGCGGACTCCGTCGCCGAGGCGCCGGCCGGCGAGTCCGCAGAAGCACCAGCGCCGGACGCCAACGCTGCGGGATTTGTGTCGCTGGACTGCGCCACGTCGGCGGCCACACCCGTGGACAGCCCACCCGCCGGCTCCGACGGAATTGACGACGCCTTCGCCATCTTCCAGCCGGACGGCATCCCGTTGGTGACGATCACGACGGATCCCCTTCCCGTGACCGCGCTGGGCGTCGCAGACCTTCGCATCGGGGATGGTTCCGAGGTTCAGCCCGGTGCCACCGTGACTGTCAACTACTGCGGTGTCGGAATGACGGGGCAGTCGGTGTTCGACTCCTCGTGGTCCCGCGGCGAGCCCATCACGTTCCCCCTCGACAACCTGATCCCCGGCTGGCAGGAGGGCATTCCCGGAATGAAGGTCGGCGGCCAGCGGCTCCTCGTCATCCCCGGCGAGCTCGGCTACGGCGAGACCGGTGCACCGGGGATCGCCCCGAACGAGACGCTGGTGTTCGTGATCGAGCTGCTCGACGCAACCGCCTGACCGATCACCCCGACAATCCGAGGCGATCGAACCTACGAGACCGGAGAAGAAGGTATGGACAAGCCCGAGATCGACTTCATCGAGGGTCCGGCACCGGACACTCTCGTGATCACCGACCTGATCGAGGGTGACGGTGATACGGCCGTCGCGGGAGGGAAGGTCGAAGTCCACTACGTCGGGGTCGACTTCGAGACCGGGGAGCAGTTCGACGCATCCTGGGATCGCGGCAGCACCATCACCTTTCCGTTGAACGGGCTCATTGCCGGATGGCAGGAGGGAATTCCCGGGATGAGGGTAGGGGGACGCCGTCAGCTCGTCATCCCGCCGGCTTTGGCCTACGGGGAGGCGGGGTCCGGTCACCGGCTGTCGGGCCGCACGCTCGTCTTCGTGATCGACCTGATCGACGTCGGCTAGGCGCGCAGGAGACGCTTTCGATGGTCGATCGGGTGGATCGCACTGAGCGGCTGTTGAACCTCGTCATCGCCCTCATGGGTGCTTCCCGGGCCCTGTCGCGTCAGGTGATCCGTGCGAACGTGCCCGGCTATGCGGAGGCAGCCTCTGAGAGCGCCTTCGAGCGGATGTTCGAGCGGGACAAGGACGAGCTGCGCTCCATGGGCATTCCGATTGACACCGTCGTCGAGGACGGCGGTGAGGTGCTGGGCTACCGCATCCGGCACGAGTCATACGCCATGGATCCCATCGACCTCAGCCTGGCCGAGCGGAGCGCTCTGGTCGTTGCAGCGCAGGTTTGGGGGCAGGCGGTCGTCGCACCCCTGGCCGGGACTGCGGTACGCAAGCTGGAGGCTGTGGTGGGAGGGGCCCCGACCTGGGTCCCGGCGAGCCTCCGGGGGACGGTCCAGCTCACGACGGCGGATGCGGCGCTGCTGCCGATGATGCAGGCCATCCGCACCGATCGCGTCGTGTCCTTCGAGTACCAGACTCCTGCAGCGGATGAACCCAGTCCGCGCACGCTGTCGCCCTGGCGGCTCGCTGTCGAGGGCGGTCACTGGCGCGTGACAGGGCATGACCATGATCGAAGGGCAGCACGGACGTTCCGCCTGTCGCGCATCGTCGGGCCGGTGGCGCTGACCAACCTGGAGCGCGTCGGCCCCGGGGGTGACCCTGCCCGTGGAGAGGACGACGACGGCACGACTGTCCAACGGGCGCGTCTACGCGTGCGGCCGGGAGCGGCGGCCGCGCTGCGGCGGGCAGCGGAGCACGACGCGAGCCGATGGGGCGCCGATGAGATCGAGGTCGTCTTCAGCACCCGCGAATCGCTCGTGCGGGCCGTGTGCGCGGCCGGGACCGATGCGGTCGTGATGGATCCCCCCGACATCGCTCGGGACGTCGCGCGGCGGCTACGGGCGGCTGCGCGGGACAACTCGGGCGGGTCATCGTGAGCGAGTCCGCCGGTGCCCGGCTCTCGCGGCTGCTCACTCTGGTGCCGTGGCTGATGGCCCATGACGGCGTCACGATCGCCGAGACGGCCGAGCACTTCGGCATAAGTCCGGCGGTTCTCGAGCGCGACCTCTGGCTGCTTGTGGTCTCCGGTCTCCCCGGGCACGGCCCGGACCAGCTCGTCGACATCGACTTCTGGGATGACGGAGTCATCCGGGTGATCGATCCGCAGACTCTGTCCAGGCCCCTGCGCCTGACCCAGGAAGAGGCGGTGACCCTGCTGATCGCCCTGAGCACGCTCGCCCAGCTGCCGGGGGTCGAGGATCGAGCCGCCGTCCTCGGCGCCATGACCAAGATCGAGGCGGCGCTCTCCGACGGTTATCCCGCTCCGCCCATTCCCGAAGTGGCCCTGGCCGCGGACGCCCGTGTCGCAGAGATCGTCGACGAGGCCCTCCGGTCGGACGGCGGGCTCCGGCTGACCTACGCAGCGGCTACGCGGGGCGAGGTCACCGATCGTGTCGTCGCTCCCATGCACGTGCGGATACTCGACGGGGTGGGATACCTGGAGGCGTGGTGCACCCTCGCCGAGGGGGTGCGGTCCTTCCGGCTCGACCGGATCCTGTCCGCGGAGCCCGCACCTCGGCCCGTGCTGCCCACGACTGACCTCCAGCCGGAGGTGACCGAGCCGATTCGCGCCCTCATCGCCGTGCAGCCGGAGGACCGATGGGTCGCGGACGTAATCGACGCGGTCGCTACTGAGGGCGTCGACACCCGAGGGCGCACCCTGCTGCGCGTGCCCCTGCTGTCCGTGGACTGGGGGATCTCCCTCGTGCTGTCGCTCGCCGAGGGAACCGTCGTCCTCGAGCCGCCCGAATTCGCACGAGCCGTGGCCG
>JBIIJX010000034.1:0-15526 GCA_044233495.1 Candidatus Nanopelagicales bacterium | reverse complement strand
CTTTCCGTGACCAGGAGCGTGACGATCGCGTCCGGGCGGAGCCTGGTCGCAAGTGTCGTCGCGCCTGCCGATGCAACGGGAACCCTCACCTACCCGACTGGCAGCGGAACGGCGACCGTTGCGCTAAGCCAAGTCGGTGACTACCCGATTTTCGAGCATGCGGTCGGGTACGCGACGCTGGGCGGCACGAGCGGGCCGCTGTCCGTCTCGGTCACCATCAGTGCGACCACGGCGGCAGCATCGCCCGAATGGAGATGGTCGCTGGTCGCGCGCTGACTAGCGGGTGTCCTGACACCAGGTCGGACTGCTCTGACAGACTGCGTATCGGCCACGCGCCCGACGTGGAACCTAAGGAGAACCGACCCATGAACGTCGCCCATCGCCGCCTTCTGATGCCGACCCTCGCCCTCGTGTCCGTGGGAGCCCTGCTTGCTGGATGCGCCCAGGAGCAGGCGGCCACGGAGACCCCCGCTGCCAGTGAAGAGGCCCCCGCGGAGGAGGCCCCTGCCGAAGAGGCCCCCGTCGCGGAGGAGCCGCCCGCTGAGGGAGACGCGAATGTCATGGAGGAGGCACCGGTCATGGAGGAGTCGATCCTCCCGCCGGAGTGCGCCAAGGAGAACCTGACCCTGATCACGCCGGGCACCCTCACCATCGGCACGGATTCTCCGGCCTACCCGCCGTACTTCGCCGATGACGATCCGACGAACGGGCAGGGCTTCGAGTCGGCCGTCGCCTACGCCGTTGCCGACGGCCTCGGCTTCACCGCGGATGAGGTCACCTGGACGGTCGTTCCGTTCAACAAGTCCTACGCACCCGGAGACAAGGCCTTCGACTTCGACATCAACCAGATCTCGATCACCCCGAAGCGACAGAAGGCCGTTGACTTCTCCAACGGCTACTACACCGTGAACCAGGCTGTGGTGGCGCTGAGTGACTCACCGATCGCAGGAGCGACGACGCTGGCAGAACTGCAGGGCGCCAAGCTCGGCGCACAGGTGGGCACCACGAGCCTGGACTTCATCACGGACTACGTGCAGCCGGCAAGCGACCCGTACGTCTACAACGACACCAACGATGCCAAGAGCGCCCTCAACAACGGCCAGATCGACGGAATCGTCGTCGATCTCCCCACGGCGTACTACATCACCGCAGTGGAGATCGAGAACTCCATGATCGTCGGCCAGTTCCCCGCGCTCGACGGCGGTGAGCAGTTCGGCCTGCTCTTCCAGAAGGGCAATCCACTGGTCCAGTGCGTGAACCTGGTGCTCGATGACCTCACGGCCAGCGGCGAGCTGCAGGCCATCCAGGACCAGTGGCTGGCCGGCGAATCGGCACCGTACATAGCGGAGTAGCACCCGACACTGTCGGTCAACGACCATGACGAGCACGTCGCCAGCGCCTGGCGCACCCGTGGCCTACCACGATCCGGTGCGTCAGGCGCTGGTGCGTCGTACCGCCCGACGGAACGCCCTCGTGGGCATGGCGAGCCTGGTGGCCTTCACGGCGGTGGTCGTCTTCCTCGTCACGCGCACCACCGGTTGGCCCATCGTCCAGGAGACCTTCTTCAACGGCCAGCAGTTCGCCGAGTCCTTCCCAGGGCTGCTCGACGCGTTCATGCTGAACGTCACCATCTTCCTGATCGCCGAGCCGCTGATCCTGGTCTTCAGTCTGGTGATCGCGCTGGTGCGTACCCTGCGCGCGCCGATCTTCCTTCCCCTTCGGGTGATCGCGACGATCTACGTCGACGTGTTCCGTGGAGTTCCCACCATCCTGGTGATCTTCCTGCTGGGCTTCGGCGTGCCCGCCCTCCAGCTCCAGGGCGTACCGTCCGACCCGGTGTTCTGGGGTACGGCTGCGCTGGTTCTCTCCTACAGCGCCTACGTCGCGGAGGTCTTCCGCGCCGGCATCGGATCCGTGCACCCGAGTCAGCGCATGGCGGCACGCTCCCTCGGCCTGACCGTTGGGCAGACCAATCGCTACGTCGTGCTGCCGCAGGCGATCCGCAATGTCGTGCCACCGCTGCTCAACGACTTCATCTCGTTGCAGAAGGACACCGCGCTCGTCGCCGTCCTCGGTCCGATCGAGATCCTCCGGCAGGCGCAGATCGATGCTTCCTCGACCTTCAACTACACCCCCTATGTCGCCGCTGCCCTGATCTTCATCGCCCTCACCATTCCCATGACTCGCTTCGCGGACTGGGTCCAGGCGCGGATGGCCCGGCGCCAGCGCGCAGGAGGCGTCGCATGACCGCGCTGCTCGACATCGCCGGCGTCTGGAAGGCATTCGAGGACCACCCTGTGCTCCGCGGGATCGATCTGCAGGTGCAGGCACATCAGGCGGTCGTCCTCATCGGGGCATCAGGCTCGGGCAAGTCGACGCTGCTGCGCTGCATCAACGGCCTGGAGTCCGTCGATGCAGGCCGCATCGTGCTCGACGGCGAGGTGGAGGTGAGCGATCCGCGCGTCGACCTCGACCAGGTGCGCCGCCGGGTGGGAATCGTCTTCCAGTCCTACAACCTGTTCCCTCACATGACCGTCCTCGACAACATCACGCTGGCCCCGCGCAAGGTGAGCCGAGTCCCGGCCGACCAGGCTCGGCAGGAGGCGCTGGCCCTCCTCGAGCGCTTCGGCCTGGCCGGCAAGGCGGACGACTACCCGGACCGGCTGTCCGGCGGGCAGGCCCAGCGCGTGGCGATCGTCCGCGCCCTGGCGATGCAGCCGGAGCTCATGCTGTTCGACGAGATCACCTCCGCACTCGACCCGCTGCTTGTCGGCGAGGTGCTCGAGGCGGTGCGGGAGCTCACCTCAGCCGGTCTGACCATCGTGATGGCCACCCACGAGATGGCGTTCGCGCGCGACGTCGCCGACCGCGTCTGCTTCCTGCGCGACGGGATCGTGTGGGAGGAGGGACCGCCGGATGCGTTCTTCAATGACCCCCAGCGGCCGGAGACCCGTGAGTTCCTCGCCCGCGTGCTCACCTGACTGCGGCGGGCCACCTAGCATCGAGGACATGGCGGGCATCCCTCAATCTGACCGGGCGCAGTGCTCGCGGCACCGCGCGGCTCGGGTGCGCCGTCGACCGCGGGCGCTCCTCGTCGTGCTTCTCGCGACGGTGTTCGTCGTCATACCTGGCGCCCCTGTCGCTCATGCGGCCCAGGCGGATGCCATCACCATCAACGGTCTTCGCCTCGAGCGGTGCGATGCCGTCGCAGGGCCGGGCTTCCGCTCGTGGTGCGGAAACGTGCGACGCCCGCTCGAACAGGGTTCTGCGGAATCCCTGAGGGTCCGCTTTGCGCTCACGCTGCCGGCCGACGCGCAAGCGGGCACGGGCGAGCTCGCGACGGTGCTCGGCCAGCCAGTCATCGCGGCATTCGAGGGCGGCCCCGGCTACGGCGGAATCGACTCGGGCTTTGCCTACGCCCAGATGCTCGGCCCCCTCATGATGCAGCGGGCCATGCTCGTGATGGATGCTCGCGGCACGGGTCGCTCTAGTGCAATCGACTGCCGAGCCTTGCAGCAGGCGAGTCGGGGCTTCCTAAAGGCTGCTCGCGACTGCTCGCGGCAACTGGGAGCCAGTGTCGATGCCTACGGCACGGCGCAGGCGGCGGATGATGCTGCGGCAATCATCGCCCGGCTCGGATTCCGGCAGGCAGACGTCTACGGAGACTCCTACGGCACGTTCATGGCTCAGGTACTTGCGGGTCGACACCCGGATCTGGTGCGCAGCATGGTTCTCGACGGTGCCTATCCCGTCACAGGGGAGAGTGCCTGGTACCCCACGCAGGGCCCGGCCCTGACAAGGGCCCTGACGCAGGTCTGCGATGCGGACCCTGTGTGCAGCGCTCAGCCCGATGGCACGGTCGACCGCCTTACGGCGCTGCTGGATCAGCTGAGGGCGAAGCCTCTGGTGGTCAAGGCCCCCGGGGGTGACGGATTCCGGCACCGTGTGCGCATCACGCCCGCGACCGTTCTCGATGTCGCCTTCCACGGCACGTACGTCGACTCGACCTACCGCGAGCTCGACCCGGCGGTGCGCGCGGCACTGGCCGGAGACCCGCTGCCGCTTGGCCGGCTCCTGGCCGAGGTCGAGTACCCCGCAGGGGAGGCCGAGACCGCTCGCGAGAACAGCGTGGGACAGTTCCTCGCCGTCACGTGCCACGACTACCCGCTGCTCTACGACATGACGAAGGCGACTCCGGCACGGCGGGCGCAGTTGCAGCGGGCCATCGCCGAGGCGCGGGCTACCACACCGGAGCTGTTTGCTCCCTTCACCATCGATGAATACGTCGACTCGTCGTGGGAGACCCTCTACGACTGCCTGACCTGGGCGCGACTCTCAGGCGAGCGTTCCGGCCCGCTGGTGCCACCGTCCGGCGCGTATGCGGACATTCCCGTGCTGGTGCTGTCGGGCAGCCTCGACACCATCACGACGACTGCGGAGGGAGACATGGTGGCGGCTCTCTTCCCCCGTGCCCGTCACGTCGAGGTGCCCTACGGCGTACACGTGCAGGCCATGGGTGCGAGCGTCCCCTGCGCTGCGGACCTCGTCCGGTCCTTCTTCCAGGATCCGGCGGGCTTCGTGACCCCGGAGCCCGCGACCTGCTCGGCCCCGCGTCCCCAGCTGCACCAGACCTTCGCTCGCACGGCACAGGGCATCGACCAGGGGACTGCAGCGGCGCTGACCGTGGTGGATGTCGTCAACCGGGTGCGTGCCCTGTGGGCGGACGGCGGCAGGGGGCTTCGCGGTGGCACCTGGAAGGCGGACTACCGCGATACCGACGAGGTGCGGGTGCGGCTCGACGGCGTCCGCTTCTTCGAGGACCTGCCGGTAAGCGGCACCGCCATCTGGGTCCCAGCGAGCGGATCCGTGCGCGCCGATGTCTTCGACCCCGGGGGCAGGTTCGCTGTCGAGTGGAGCGATGTTTCCGCCAGCCCCACGATCGCGAGGGTCGACTGACTCCTGACGCACGTGCCTGCACTTCCATTCCCAGCGAACTCCCAGTCTCGTCCCAGCGCGGGCCAAGGTCCGCGAGCGATCCTGCTTCCACAGGGCAGCGCGAAGGAGCGGGCCGTCGAATCGAGACAGGGAGTGGATATGAGAAGGAAGTGGATTGCCCGCTCGGCGATCGCAGCGGCGAGTGTCGCGCTCGTAGTGTCGGCCGCAGGGACCGCGCAGGCGGCCCCCGGACAGGGTGGCGGGTGCCTGCGGCCGCTCATCGAGTCGGGCGTGATCACGCAGGATCAGGCGTACGAGCTGCGCGAGGCGACCGACGCCCTGAAGGCCTCCGGGGTGCAGGGTCGCGAGGCACGGGACAAGGCGCTCGTGGACCTCGTGGCCAACGGAACCCTCACCCAGAGTCAGGCGGATGCCATCAGCGCGGCGCGTCCACGGCAGCGTCCCGGGGCGCCTGCCGAGGATCGTATGGGTGCCGCTCCGGCAGCACCCGCGAACGCGGGGAGCGGGACGGGAACCCCGTCCTACGACTCGTACTCACGATCCTGACCAAGAAAGAAGGAAGGGGGGTGCGGCGGAAGCCGCACCCCCCTTCCTTCTTTCGATCATCCCTCGAAGAGGGTCTCTCCGACATATCCGCCGGCACGTGTGCCAGGCGGGATCGCAAAGCAGGCCGAGCTCAGGTAGGTGACGTACTCGTTCATCCGATCGCTCGCCGCGAGGTGGTGCATCATCGGGATGAACTGCGCCTGCAGGTCGCGGTTGAAGCCGATGAAGAACAGGCCACCGTCGATCCGGCCGTGGGCATCCGTCCCATCGATGTAGTTGTAGCCGCGACGGAGCATGCGCTGGCCGTTGTTGGTGGCTGGGTGCGTCACGGCCACGTGCGACTGCGGATCGATCGCCGGGTGCCCAGTGGGCAGACGTGCCTCGAGATTGGGGTTCGCGAACTCCGAGCCTCCGCTCAGGGGGGCTCCGGAACCCTTGGCCCGCCCGATCGTCAGCTCCTGTTCGGCCACGTTCTCCGCGTCCCACGTCTCGAGGTTCATCCTGATCTTGCGCGTCGCAACGTAGGTGCCTCCCTCCATCCACGCGGGCCCGTCGCCGGCCTGGACCCACACGAATCGGTGTTGTGCGGCATAGTCGTCGGGAGCGATGTTGGCGGTGCCGTCCTTGAAGCCGAACAGGTTGCGCGGGGTACCGCCGGTCGCTGGCCCCACACGACCGAATCCGGACTGGGACCAGCGGGCACGTGTTGAGTCCTTCGTGCTCCGCAGCAGGGTTCGGATCGCATGCTGGGCAACCTGCTCGCTGTCGGCACAGGCCTGAACGCACAGATCCCCACCGCTGATCCCCGGCACGAGTCGGTCACCGGCGAACGCAGGCAGGGGTCCGAAGGAGGGGGGCTGGGCGCCTGCCAGACCGAACCGATCACGGCCCGCGGCATCGCGGAACAGGCTGGGGCCAAGGCCGATCGTCACGGTGAGCCGGCTCGCGGCGAGGTCCTCCGGATCGATGCTGTCGGCTGCGCTCATCGCACCGGTCAGCTGCCCTGTCGCCATCGCGGCCGCCAGGGAGGTCCAGCTGCGCAGCACGCGGACCACGTCCGCCCGGGTGGACCCGGTGACATCGACCGCGGTGAAGGCGAGGCGCTCCTGTGCCGGCGAGGTGATGCCCTGCTGGTGCTGGCCGTGGAAGTCGGGAGGCCGACGAGGCGGGGGCGGTGCAGGGGGTGGCTCGAGAGCCGAGGCTGCCCCGGCCCCGGCGACCGTCACTGCGCCGGCGCCGATCAGACCGAGCAGGCTCCTTCGGGTGAGTGATGCATGGGCTTGCTGATGATCCGCCATGGCGATCCCTTCGTCACGGCCATGGGACAGCACGTTTCTGGGAGAACGCTGTGTCCTCTCTGGGGGAGTGGTGGGAAGTGCCCGCTACGGTCCACGGCACACGGCCGGGGCTTGAGACCTCATGTGGACGTGGACGGGGACGTGGACGTGGCCGTGGAACGGCGACTGCAGGCGATGAACGGCTCTCGCCTGATGCCCGGCGACAACGGGATCCTGGTCCCGGGATTCCGTCGAATCGACACACCCAGCGCTGTCTTGAGTCGGGGGATTCCCTTGTTCCGCGGGTAGGCTCGCAATCGACATGACTTCATCCACTGTTTGGGGGATCGATGGCAGGTGACGAGGGGGACGTGCGGCCCGCTCCCACGAGCCCCCACGTGCGAGCCGTGCCGCCCCACTCGCCACCCGCACGGCGAATCGGCGGCGCCCAGGCGTCGGACACTCCGGGTTCACCGCGCACCGCCGGCGCGGCCGAAGATCCGGCGGCGGAGGATTCCGACGAAGATCCCCGGGCCCGCATCGCGCGCGTCATCGCGGAGGACCGGGCGCGGCGGGCCAAGGCGCGCGAGACCGAGACCGAGGAGCGCACTCGCGAGTCGTATGAAGCTGTGACTCCGGCGCCCCGACGCGGACTCCTGAACAAGATGCGCTACGCGTTCGGCCTCACCTACGAGGCGGACAGCCCCGCACCAGAGCCAGGGGCGGTGAAGTCGGAATCCCGGACCAAGACCTCGGACACCGCGGAGGTCGAAGAGAACCGGTGGAGTGACCTGTCGCCTCTGCCGGAGGTGCGGTCAGAGGCGAGGGCGGATGCGGCGGCAGACGCACCGGACCTGACCGCTCAGGAGTCGCGCGCGAATGTCGACCAGCGTGATGCCGGTGATGACCTGCCAGACCGGGTGGCTGACCAGCCGGAGTCGACACGCGGAGAGCCGGAAGCCGCGAGCGACCGCCCGGACGCGCAAGTGAACGAAGAAGTGCCTGCGGCGGCACCTGACGATCGCGCGGCACCTGCGCCACCGCCCAACGTCAAGGTGGCGAAGCCCAAGCCCAAGCCCGGCAGCGCTGACGCCAAGCCCGGCAAGCCGAAGGATGCAGCCCCCGCCTCGAAGCCGAAGGAGGCGGATGCGGCACAGGCGGGCTCGCAGAGCCCCGGCGCCACATCCGCGAACGAGCCGACGGCGACGGAGGGCGGTGGGCTCGACCTCGACATCAACATCGACGCCGAACGCGACGTCAAGAAGCTCAAGGACCAGCTTCGCGACTTCTACATCGAGATGAAGACGGAGAGTCGTCGCCTCGCCAAGGACCGTGAGGTGCTCCTTCGGGAGCGCGCCGAATTTGCGCGCGAGCGCGCTGACGTACTCCTGCGCACGGAGTCTGCATCCACGGTGCTCGGCGCCCTGGACGAGCAGAAGCAGGTCATGGCCGCGGAACAGCAGCACATCGTCGTGGAGCGCTCCCAACTGCGACTCGTGCGGGCCGAACTCGAAGGTGCACGTGCTGCCCTCGAGGACGAGCGGATGGCAGTGGTCCGTGAAAGAGCGGCCATCGATGCGGCACGTGAGCGTCTCGAGGAGCTTCAGCGCGAGATGGAGCTGGCGCGGGAGGAGCTCCGCACTCAGGCCTCTGAGATGCAGCTCGCGCAGCGAAAGTTCAACGAGCTTCGAGGCCAGCTCGCCATCGACACGGAGGCGCTGAAGGACGAGCGCAGCACGGTCTCTGCGATGCAGGTGAGCCTCGAGGCTGAGCGCGACCAGGTGCAGGCGCGGCAGACCGAGGTGGCGTATCGCGAGCTGGAGGTCAAGCGCCAGCAGACGAGCATCGAGGCTATGGAGCGCGAACTCCGGGAGAAGTCAGCGACACTCGCCACCGATCAGTCCACCCTTGCAACGCAGCAGAAGGAGTTCGCGGCTGAGCAGGAGCGGGTGAAGACCGAGTCTCAGCGCCTCGAGGCGGAACGGGCGAAGCTGACCAAGGAGCAGGCCGACGTTCAACAGCGCGCCAAAGCCCTCGACGAGCAGCAGTCGGCCCTCGAGGCGCGCGAGGAGAAGCTCACCAAGGGCGAGGCCCTGGTAGAGGAGGCCCGGGCAGAGCACGCGACCAAGGCGGCGGCCTTGGCCGCGGCCGAGAGCGAACTCAGCCAGGAGCGGTCGCAGTGGCAGGCGGAGCGCGAGCGCCTGGACACGGAACTGGCCTCGGCGCAGAGGGCCACTGCCGAAGCACGGGAGACAGCCGACCTCACCAGGCGTCAGCTCGAGTCCGAGAAAACCCTGCTCGTCGCTGCACGCAACGCTGTGGCCGAGGAGCGGAGCCGCATGAACGAGCTGCGCGAGTCCATGGACGTCCACTTCGCCGACAGTGCCGAAGAGCGTCGGCGTGCCGAGGCCCTGCGCGCCGAACTGGACACCCTCCGGGTCGAGCTCGAGGAGACTCGCGTCCGGCTGGTCGACGAGACGCGGCGGCGCTCTGAGGCTGAGCAGGGAAGGCGGCTCGCCGACGAGGCCCGGTCCCGCCAGTCCCTCCAGGACGGGTTCGTCGACGTCACCGATCCCCGGTTCACGCGCCTGCTGGATCGCCAGTGGGACCTCTGGCTCTCCGGCAATTCGGACACATGACCCGAGGGTGACAAAGCTGTCGGTCGTCGATAGCCTGAGGGGCCACGCCAGCGGGGCGCGCAAGGGAGACGGTGATCGTGAGTACTGATGGCGTGAATTCCACTCTCACGCCCGGCGAGATCCTCGAGCGACTCAAGGCTCGGATCAAGGACCTGGAAGCGGCACTGGCCGAGGCCCAGCGGACCTCGCAGGTGTCCCGTCGCCTCCAGGACATGTCACCGGACGAACTGGCCCTCGAGGCAGTCGGCGCTGCGGGCGACATCATCAAGGCGGCTCGGCAGCAGGCCGCTGATCTGCGCCAGGCCGCGCTGGCGGACGCCTCCAAGGCGCGCGATGCTGCCCACCAGTCGCTCAGCCAGGCCCGCGCGGAGACCGACCAGTTGCGTCGCGATGCCGAGTCCGCGCGCAACGCGATGATGAACGAGGCGCGGGAGAACAGCGACCGGATCCTCGCCCGTGTCCGTCAGGAGGCGGCCGAGATCACGGCGAAGGCCATCACCGAGGCCGAGGACATCCGTGGGTCCGCGCAGGCCGAGTCCGACTCGCTCATCGCCGAGGCGCAGAAGCACCTGCAGGCGTCGATGGGGGTCGCTGAGCAGTCGACCGCGAGTGCCAAGGAGGAGGGTCGACGCATCGTGGAGGCCGCTCGGACCATGGCGGACTCCCTGCGTGAGGAGTCGCGGGCGGAGGCCCGAACGGTGATCGGCGAGGCGCTCTCGCAGATGCGCATTCAGGAGCAGGCGATGACCGACCTGCTGAACCAGGTTGCCACGCTGCGCACGTCTGTCGGGTCGGTGCTCGATGCCATTCGATCCTCGGCTGACTCGATGGCGGCCGAGAGTGCCCGCGCGGAAGCCACTGCGCGGTCCTATCTCGCGGCGGTCACCCAGTTGAAGGCGGACCTTCAAGCGCGCATCGGACCTGTGCAGAAGCCAGACTGATCCTGAGTCTTCCCATGGACAAGCTTCCCCGACGGCACGGCCTGCAAGCCATCCTCCTCGCCGCGACAGTGATCGTGATGGCTGCTGTCATGCCCATCGCCACGGTGAGCGCGGGCGGTGGCCCTGTGCCGGAACCTGCGGCGACCGCCAAGCCTGCCAAGCCCGCCAAGCCCGCCAAGCCTGCAGCGGGTGGCAGCAGTGGCGCGGGTTCGACCGCGCAGGCCACGCCTGCCAGTCCGTCCCCGTCAGTGTCTGCGTCGGTCACATCGTCGCCGTCAGTGTCTGCGTCGGTCACATCGTCGCCGTCCCTGTCTGCCGCCCCATCTGCCGCCAACAGCCCGGCAGCGTCACCATCGGCTTCCTTCGAGGCTGCCCCGGTCAGCGCACCGCCGATGCCGTCGTCCGAGACCTCCGACTCGGTTTCGACGACCCTGACGGCGAGCTCGACGGACACTCCCGGTTGGCTCTGGGCGCTGGCCGCCCTTCTGGTGCTGGCTCTCGCCGCAGCCGGTGTCGCCATCGGCACCTACGTCAGGCGCCGCAGGGCGACTCCCATCGCGCACGGGGCTCCTGCCGCCGTCGCCGCGGTCTCCGCCGCTGCAGTCGCGCCTCCGCCAACTTCGCCAACTCCGCCAAGTCCGCCGCTTGCGCCGCCTGCCCCTGCCGACCCCTGGGCAGAGCTGAGCAGCGCCGAGCGAGAGGCCTTCGAGCGCACGGCTCGCGACTTCGGCTGGAGCTAGTCCTGCCGATGCCGGCCAACTCGCGCACGTTCGTCGTGACGCATCGGCTGGACGGAGTCCCGGCAGTGAGCGTGTCAGGTGTCACGTAGCCGCGTTCGATGCCTCATGAGCCTTGGACGCGACACGGTTGGGCACTAGCCTGAAGCCCATGACATCACTCGCAGGGCGGCTCACGTGAAGCGCCCGGTCACGTCCTTCGTGCTCGCTCTGGTGAGCCTGATCCTGTGCCCGATCCTCCTCGTGCTCGAACTCAGTGCCCTGTTGTTCGCGGGGATGGTCACCTATGAGCCGTCCAACCCCGTAGTCGTCAAGGTTCTGGTGGTTGCCATCGTGGTCGTGATTGCGATCATCACGGTTGCGCTCCCTGTCATCGCCCTCAGGATGGCGATCAGGGCACGTTCGGCCGCGAAGTCGATGCAGGAGGGAGGCTCAGGTCTTGCGACGGCCGCGGTCGTGATCTCCGCCATCGTCACGTTGGGTGTGCTGGCAGGTCAGGTCTACTACGCCTTCATGGTCTTCGGGAACTGCGGCCTTGACGGCTGCTAGCGCGTGAAGGGTTGATTCCCCGCGCGTGCCACGGTCCAGCGATACCCTCGGGATCATGAGAGTCGTCTGGGAGCGACCGTCGTGAAGCGCCCTGGTATTGCTTTCGCGCTGGCCCTGGCAAGCCTGATCTTGTCCCCGATCTTGATCTTCATCGAGATGGTCGCGGTGCTTGGTGCCGCGATGATCACCTACGAGCCGGCCAACCCGTTCGTGGTCAAGGCCCTCTCGGTTGCGGTCGTCGTCCTCATCGCACTCGTCGCGTTGGCACTGCCCGTCCTGGCCATCATCTCGGGCAGGAGGGCACGCGCAGCATCGAGACTGACGGGAACGGGTGGCTCGGGGCTTGCTACGGCGGCAGTAGTTGTCGGCGTCGTCGTCGTCGGTTTCGTGCTTGCTGCTCAGGTGTACATCTTCATCGGTCCGTCGTTTTCCTAGTTGTGCGGCGCCGACGGGTGCCAGCGCGCTGCTTCGGATCACGGCCACCGACGGTGTGGACCATCCCCAGTCCCGCGGTTCGCAGGTCCAGCCCCGCTCACGTGTGCGACCGACGTGCGCCCCACGGCGTACGCAGCACAGACTCGCGGTGCGGAAACACGCTGATCTGCACGCCGGTCGCACTACCCTGAACCATCGGCTCGTGCGATCGGGAGGCAGCAGATGTCCATGGAAGAAGTCGAAGTAGTCGAGTACTCGGAACCCTCGAAGACAGGGTTCGTCGGGGCGATCAAGAAGGGCTTCAAGGGCTACGTCGTCTGGAACGCTCGGTCCACCCGACCCGAATACTGGTGGTGGACCCTTTTCGCCGTGATCGTCGCGATCATCGCCGCGATCATCGACTCAGTGGTGTTCTCCACGAATGCGACGACGAGTATCGGTCCGGTGAGTGGGATCGTGTCCCTTGCGCTCTTCCTGCCCGGCCTGTCGGTCTGGATTCGACGGCTCCACGACACGGACCGCACCGGTTGGTGGGTGTGGATCATGCTCATCCCGATCGCTGGCGCGATTGTGTCATTCATCTTCACGGTGTTGGCGTCCAAGCCAGGGCCGACGCGCTGGAACAATCGCATCCAGTAGTAGTCGACGTGTGGCTGACCTAGGGGGCGACCGGTGGTCGCCTCCTAGGTTCATGAGGACAACCCCCGGTGACTTGCCCTTGTGCTCAGGTCAGCGCAGCGAGCAGCACTCGGGGTGTGGTCGATGGCTGGCCGGACAGGGGCATCGGCTCGCTGGTCGCCTTGACGCGCATCCACACAAGCCTCAGTGGCCCCGAGAGGATTCGAACCTCCGACACAAGGTTTAGGAAACCTCTGCTCTATCCCCTGAGCTACGGGGCCGGCGCCCATCTGGGCGTTCGCAATGATGTCACGTCACCCGCGGGGAGGTGTGGGCGAGTCCCCTCTCCAGATGTAGCTGGCGCCGATTGCCATGGCTGCCGCGACCACCGTCGCGAGCATCCGCAGGGCGAGGTCCTCAGGCACGTACGAGTCGTCGAAGCTGAACATCACCACGACGAGGACCGTCACTCCTGCGACGCCGACGGCGTAGTTGGCCCAGACGAAGGCGACGGCGACCCCACCGGCGATCGCGACGACTATCCCCGCTGCATATCCGGAGACCTCGAACACGAGCAGCAGGATCGCTGAGACCGTCAGGCCGATCGCGGTACCGAGGATCCTCCCAGCCACCCTGGTGACGGTGCCGGAGACATCCGGCTTGGTCACCCATGCGATGGTCATGGGCAGCCAGTAGGCATGCGGGAACCCGGAGAGGATCGCGAAGAGGGTGGCGATCGGGATCGCCACAGACAGGCGAACGGCGTGGCGCAGGAACGAGTCACGGGTGCGCACGTGGTCTCGGATCCGCATCCACATCGACGGCACCGGTTCAAGCGCCACCTTCAGCGCTTCCTGGGAGCTGAACAACCGGGGAAGGACGGTGGAAGCTGTGACCAGCACTCCGCCCAGCCCCATGAGAAGAGTCGAGTCAAGGGTGGCGGCGGGGAGCTGCGGAGCACCCGCGAAGACGATGAAGACGACGAGGGTCAGCACGCCGCCGACGCTGGCGCGAGGGCCGGCTGCGCCGGCCAGTCCCGCCCCGAACGCGACAGCTGCGGACGCGATGACGGTGAACACGGGGCTGTCGGACACCAGCCCGCCCAGGAGGGTCGCGCCCATGAGCCAGAGCGTGGTCCACAGCATCGTGCGCCAGCGTCGCCCGACGCTCTCGCCCGACTCGGCGAGGGCCACGAAGATCACGCCGATCGCCAGGGGGATACCCGCGTTGGGTGTGCCCCGATAGATCGCGAGGGAGACGGCCACGGCGACCAGCACGCCCGCACGGATCGCTCCTCCGACGAGGATGCGCTCGCGATCGACGTGAGTCGTGCCGAGCAGGAAGGTCCGCAGGTGGGATTCCACGCACCGCACGCTAGCGTGCAACCCGTGACCCCCGAGGACGCTGTGCTCGCGGCCTGCGACCGCGCCCTCTCCGATCGCGACATCGTCATCGATCCCGACATCCTCGGCTCCTACACGCGTGACCGGTCGACGGGGTCCGCCGCCGGCGAGCCCTTCGCCGTCGTGTTCCCGCGCACCGCCGAGCAGGTCTCGTCCGTCATGCAGGCCGCGCACACTCATCGTGTGCCCGTCGTCCCGCGCGGTGCGGGCTCCGGGCTCACCGGTGGCAGCAATGCGATCGACGGCTCCCTGATCGTCTGCGTCGAGCGCATGCGCGACGTCCTCGAAGTCAACGGCACCGACGGCTACGTCGAGACGCAGCCCGGCATCATGAACACCGAGCTCCGTGACCACGTCAAGGGACACGGGCTGTGGTACGCGCCGGACCCGGCCAGCAAGGACTTCTGCTCCATCGGCGGCAACGTCAACACGAATGCTGGAGGCCTGTGCTGCGTCAAGTACGGGGTCACGCGCGATGCCGTGCTCGGCCTGGAGGTCGTGCTGGCCGACGGCCGCATCACCCGATTGGGCCGACGGACGATCAAGGGAGTCGCGGGCTACGACCTCGCCGGCATGATCGTGGGATCAGAGGGCACTCTCGGCATCGTGACCATGGCGCGGCTGCGGCTCCGGCCGCTCCCCCCGCCGGCCATCACGTCCGTGGCGGTGTTCGACGACATCGGTGCTGCAGGCCGGGCCACCGCCGCGATCATGGCCGAGCTCACCCCCAGCATGCTCGAGGTGATGGACCAGCAGACGATCCGCGTCGTAGAGAACTGGCGGCCGATGGGCCTGGATGTCTCGGCTGGTGCACTCCTCGTCGCGCAAACGGACTCTGGGCTCGGCGCCGCAGCGGATGCCGACCGTCTCATTGCGATCTGCCTGGAGCAGGGAGCCGCGGAGGCGTATCGCGCGGAGACCGAGGAGGAGTCGGAGATGCTTCTCGGTGCGCGCCGCATGGCGATCATCGCGATGGAGGCGACGGGCGACTGGCTGCTGGATGACGTCGCTGTGCCGCGGTCACGTCTCTCGGAGGCGATGCTGCGCATTCAGGACGTCGCCGCTCGGCACGACGTCACCATCTGCACGTTCGGCCACGCCGGCGACGGCAACCTGCACCCGACGATCGTCACCGAGCGCGGTGATCAAGCGGCCGCCGCGCGTGCCCTGCTCGCCTTCGACGACATCCTCGAGGTGGCACTCGCGTGCGGCGGGACGATCACGGGCGAGCATGGGGTAGGCAGCCTCAAGCAGCATGCTCTGGCCCAGGAGCTGGACGAAGTCGCCGCATCTCTCCATCCGCGCATCAAGCAGGCCTGGGACCCGGAGAACATCCTGAATCCGGGAAAATCCCTGCCGCGCTGGTGACGGAAGAAGGCCGATTCCGGCGGTACGGTCAGGTATGCCTCGTTTCCTCCTCGGATG
>JBIIJX010000033.1:0-15530 GCA_044233495.1 Candidatus Nanopelagicales bacterium | reverse complement strand
GGCTGCCCGCCGTCCGCGATGTCGACCTGCAGGTGCGTGCCGGGGAGATCCTGGGGATCGCGGGCGTCGAGGGAAACGGGCAGCGGGAGCTCGTGGAGGCCATCACCGGTCTGCGCACGTCGACCGCCAGGGTGATGACCATGGCCGGCGACTCGATCGCAGGCGAGACCCCGCATGCGATCCACGCGTTGGGCGTCGGGCACGTACCCGAGGACCGCGAGAAGGACGGTCTCGTCGGCCCGTACTCGATCGCCGACAACCTCGTCCTCAATCGGTTCGACGAGAGCGAGTTCGCCAGCAGGGGAGTGCGCAATCGCGCTGCGATCGCGACGCTGGCAACCGACCTCGTCGAGCAGTTCGACGTGCGCACGCCTTCGATCGAGACGACCGTGGAGTCGCTGTCGGGCGGCAACAAGCAGAAGGTCGTCATCGCCAGGGAGCTCGCGGCACAGCCGAAGCTGCTGATCGCCTCCCAGCCGACCCGCGGCGTCGACGTGGGCTCGATCGAGTTCATCCACTCCCGGATCGTCGAGGCGCGCGACCGTGGAGCCGCCGTCCTGCTCGTCTCTGCCGAGCTCGACGAGGTTCTCGGGCTCGCCGACCGCGTGGCCGTGATGTACGACGGCCGGCTGGTGGCCCAGATGCCGGCGGAGGGGGTCGATCGTGGGCACATCGGCCGACTGATGGCAGGCGGGGACCTGACCCAGGGTCCCCCCTACGATGAGGGTCAGTCCGCCGGCCCGGAGGGGTCCGAATCCGAGGGAGAATCGTGAGCGACCACGCCGAGCACGCTGAGCACGCCGAGCACAGCGACAACAAGCAGTCCATGGTCGGGGCCGTCGTGATGCTCCTGATCCTCTCGGTGCTCGTGATCCTCGGGATCGGCACGATGAACGGCGGCGACACCGTGTCGGCCTCGATGGCGGGCGGCCTGCTTTTCGCGATCGGGCTCGGGATGGTCCTCATCGGCGGCAAGGACTAGTCCGTGGAGCCGTTGCGCGTCGGCGTGCTGGGCGCGGCTCGCATCAGCGACGCGGCGATCGTCGAACCTGCGCGGAGCACAGGAGCACGCCTGGTGTGCGTCGCGGCCCGCGACCAGCAGCGGGCGCGCGAGTTCGCGGAGGCTGCGGGCGTCGAGCGGGTGCTGGCGTCGTACCAGGACGTCATCGACGATCCCGAGGTCGAGGTGGTCTACAACCCCCTGCCCAACGGCCTGCACGGACCCTGGAACCTGCGTGCGATCGAGGCGGGGAAGCATGTCCTGACCGAGAAGCCCTATGCCAGCAACACCGATGAGGCGCGACGTGTCCGCGATGCGGCGGCATCCGCCGGAGTGCACGTCATCGAGGCCTTCCACTACCGCTACCACCCGGTCATGAACCGGGTGCTGGAGGTCGCGCAGTCGGGTGAGATCGGGTGGATCACCTACCTGGAGGCTCGCATGCTGATGCCCCCGCCGGGGGAGTCCGACCCGCGCTGGGTGGGCGCCCTCGCGGGGGGCAGTCTCATGGACGTCGGGTGCTACGCGGTACACGGGATCCGCGACTTCGCGAAGCTCCTGGGTGGCGAGCCGGAGGTCGTCCGGGCGCAGGGGGGTCGGCTGCCGGCGCACCCGGGTGTCGATGCGTGGCTGGCTGGCGACCTCACCTTCCCCTCGGGTGTTGGGGCGCATCTGGAGACGTCGATGACACACGGTTCCTGGGACTTCTCCTTCCGGGCCGTGGGTTCCGAGGGCGAGGTCTATGCACCTGCCTACGTGCTCCCACAGAACGACGACCGCGTCATCGTCACGGTCGGCACGCATCAGCGCGAGGAGAACCTCGGCACGAGATCGACCTACACCTACCAGCTGGAGGCGATGGCAGCCCTCGTGCGCGAGGGCAGGCCCATGATCACCGACAGTGACGACGCCGTGCAGAACATGCTCACCATCGACGCCCTGTACGCCGCCGCGGGCATGCCTGTGCACCCGGTCTCCGTGATCTGACCGCCCTTGCCACTCACTGAGGAGCGCCATGCCCGAACTGATTCCCGGTCCTGCCATGGTCCCCGTGCCGGGGGGCAAGATCATCGAGGAGTACGTCGGCCACGCCTCGAGTGGTGACGATGTCGTGTCGGTGGCTCAGATGCTGGCTCCCGCGGGGTGGGAGGAGCCGGCCCAGGAGCCGGAGTTCGACGAGTTCACCGTCGTGCTCGAGGGGTCGATCGACGTGGAGTACGACGACGGCGTCCTGCATGTTCGCGCGGGTCAGGCGGTGATCACCCGGGCGGGTGAGCGCATCCGCTACACGACCAGCGAGGGGGCCCGCTACATCGCCGTGTGCCTGCCGGCGTTCCACGGCGACCTCGTCCATCGCGAGGACGACGACGAGTACGACCGGGATCCTGTGGAGTGAGCGGGGTCCGGCGACCGCCGGATCTGTGTGTCAGCTGGCCCAGGTGAGGGCGGTCACCGCCAGGACGAGAACCACCACGCCGGTGATCTGCAGGCGCCCGAGCCGTTCGCGGAACAGCACGTAGGCCATGATCGCCGCGATGGGTGCGAACTGCGACGCCATGACCGATGTGACGGCCACCTGGTACTGGGCGCCGATGGCGAACAGCCCGTAGCCCACGACCTCGAGCACCCCCATGGCTCCGACCATCGGTGCGGCGCGTCGGGTGAGCCGGAGCTGGCCGAGAAGCACCAGCGGGATGGCCAGCGCCACGACTCCGACGAGGCGGGCCGGGAGCAGCACCCAGGAGATCGGCAGTTCGTCGCTGATCGTCCCTGCCGCGAAGAGGGACAGTCCGAAGGCCAGGGCTCCGCACGTGGCGAGCAGCACTGTCAGGCCGGGGCGCTCGTGCTCCAGCGGTGCGGGATCAGGGGCGGTGGCCGAGACGACGATGCCGACCACGATGACCATGAGCAGGAAGGCCACGATCGGCGCGATGCTCTCTCCGAGGAGCGCAGCCACGACTGCCGCGATGGCTCCCTCGGTGGCGAGGATGGGCGCCACGACACCGACCTTGCCGATGCGGAATGCCGCTGCCGCGATGATGATGCCAAGGACGTTCCCGACTCCGGCGACGAGCATCCAGCCCCACGTGGATCCCAGGTTCGAGGGGACGCCGGACACGATCAGGAACGGCAGGGTGATGATGAGCCCGACCAGCATGGTCCACGCCGCGACGGACCACGGACCGATGGAGCGCACCGCCCGCGACGACAGCAGCGAACTCGACGCGAAGCAGATCGCGGTGCCGAGTCCGAACAGGATGCTGATCACCTCAGGACTCTAGCCCTCGACAGCCCGATGGAGGCTCAGCGCCGTTAGGGTCGAGGTATGGACATCGGCCGCGTGGCACCTGTACCGGAGGACCTCATCGCCCGGGCACCCAAGGTGCTGCTGCACGACCACCTCGACGGTGGCCTTCGGCCGGCCACGGTGCTCGACCTCGCCCGTGAGGCGGACTACCGCGGCCTGCCGGCCCAGGATCCCGAGACGCTGGCCACGTGGTTCGCCGAGGCCGCCTACTCCGGCTCGCTCGAGCGCTATCTGGAGACGTTCCGTCATACGGTGGGAGTCACGCAGACGGTCTCGTCGCTCACCCGGGTGGCGCGCGAGTGCGCCGAGGATCTTGCGCATGACGGCGTCGTGTACGCGGAGGTGCGGTTCGCCCCGGAGCTGCATCTGTCCTTGGGCCTCACCGAGCGCGAGGTGATCGAGGCGGTTCTCGCAGGCTTCGCCGAGGGGGAGCGACGTGCCGCTGACGGCGGGCACCCCATCCGCCTGGGCTTGCTGCTGACCGCCATGCGCACGGCGACCCACTCTCGGCAGATCGCCGAGCTCGCTGTCGAGTTCCGTGACCGCGGAGTGGTCGGCTTCGACATTGCCGGTGCCGAAGCCGGCTTCCCGCCGACTCGGCACCTCGATGCCTTCGAGTACCTGCGCAAGGAGAGCGCCCACTTCACGATCCACGCGGGCGAGGCCTTCGGGCTGCCCAGCATCTGGGAGGCCATCCAATGGTGCGGAGCAGACCGACTCGGCCATGGCGTGCGGATCGTCGACGACATCGAGGTACTGCCCGACGGCACTGCCCGCCTCGGGCGGCTCGCCGCCTATGTACGCGATCAGCGCATCCCGCTGGAGATGTGTCCGTCGTCGAACGTCCAGACGGGAGCTGCACCGAGTGTCGCCGCCCATCCCATCGGGCTGCTCCGCCGTCTGGGCTTCCGCGTGACCGTCAACACCGACAACCGATTGATGTCCGGAACATCGATGACACGGGAGATGCACCTGCTGAGCGAGGCCTTCGGCTATGGACTCGACGATCTGCAGTGGTTCACCGTCAACGCGATGAAGAGCGCGTTTCTGCCGTTCGACGAGCGACTGGAACTCATCAATGAGCGCATCAAGCCCGGGTACGCTGAAGTGCGGGCGGAGTTCGCCCGTCGCCTGAGTCACGGACAGGAGGAACGTCATGGCCATTCTTGAGGCCGTTGAAACCGGTCATGGTCATGTCACCGACCTGCGGCACGAGCTCGATCGTGTCAGGGGAGCTCTCGATCGCACCGATGCGGTGCTGGGCGTGACGGACGACGCACTTGCCCGCGCGGAGAATGTGATCGAGGCATCCCGACGCGTGGCGCCGGTCGTGCTCACCGTCCTGGGCGTGGCCGCCGTTGCTGTCGCCGCGGTACTCGTCCTGCGCGCCCGGCAGCGCCGGGACGACCGGTCGCTCTGATCGACATGCAGATCGACGCACTCGTCACGCGCGCCCGCACGCGGGTCGACTCCGAGCTCGGTGCCATGCCGCCGGCAGCACGGCCTGTCGCGCTGCGCGACTCCGTCTCGCTGGCGGGCCGGATCGACCACACCATCCTTGGACCCGCGACCACAGCCGCCGATGTGCGGCGCATCTGCGCGGAGGCCCGCGAGCACGGATTCGCCTCCGTCTGCGTCAACTCCCGGTGGGTGCCTCTGGTGTCCGCTGAGCTGGACGGTTCCGGGGTGCTCACGTGCTCCGTCGTCGGGTTCCCGCTTGGGGCTATGGCGACGGTCGCGAAGGCCGCCGAGGCAGCCTGTGCCGTGAAGGCCGGAGCTGACGAGCTCGACATGGTCATCAGTGTGGGCGATCTCAAGGGTGGCGATCTCCGCGCTGTCTTCGACGACATCCGGGCGGTCGTCATCGCCGCGGCGGGACGGCCCGTCAAGGTGATCATCGAGACGTGCCTGCTCGACGACGAGGAGAAGGCCATCGCGTGCGAGCTGGCCGCTCGTGCGGGCGCCTCCTATGTCAAGACCTCGACGGGAATGTCCACCGGCGGTGCCACAGAGGCGGACGTCACGCTCATGCGCGCGGTGGTCGGAGACGAACTGGGCGTGAAGGCCTCCGGCGGCATCCGCACCACGCAGGATGCGAGCGCGATGCTGGCAGCCGGCGCCGATCGAATCGGTGCGTCGGCGTCGATCGCGATCGCGACCGGTGTCGGCGCGGCGGAGGCCGGCTACTAGGCGAGCAGTGAGCCGAGGTCGGCCTTCAAGGCATCGATCCGGGCGGCAGCCGCACGGCGAGCCGCAGCGATGTCACCGCCCACGACCGCGACCCGCACCTGCAGGTAGGACTTGATCTTCGCCTCGGTGCCGCTGGGTCGCACGATGACGCGTCCGTCCTCGGCCAGCAGGAAGCGAAGTCCGTCCGTGGGAGGCAGGCCGTCGGACGGACGTTCGAGGTCGTCGATCTGCAGCACGAGCGAGCCGCCCATTATCGTCGGGGGCCGCTCGCGCAGTGCGGCCATGATGGCAGTGATGTGCGCAGCATCGGAGTGCCGCACGGAGACCTGTCCCGTGGCGTAGGCGCCGTGTCGCACGGCAAGGTCATCGAGGATGCCCAGGACGGATGTGCCGCGCTCCGCGAGCCGGCCGACCATGTCGGCCACGAGGAGTCCGGCGGAGATTCCGTCCTTGTCGGCCACTGCAGTCGGGTGCACGCAGTATCCGAGGGCCTCCTCGTACCCGAAAGCGAGGTCAGGTACGCGCCCGATCCACTTGAACCCGGTCAGCGTCTGCACGTACGGGACGGCGGCGTCGTCGGCGATGTCCCGGAGCATGGATCCAGAGACGATGGACTGGGCGAGGGTGCGGCGACCGTTAGTCCGGCCTTCTCCCGTGGTGATCCACCAGCCGAGCAGCCAGCCGACCTCGTCGCCGCTGAGCATGCGCCATCCCTCGGGAGTCGGGACCCCGACAGCGCAACGGTCCGCGTCCGGGTCGTGGGCGATGGCGACGTCACAGTCGTGCTCGCGGGCCAGGGCGAGCACGGCATCCATGACTCCCGGCTCCTCGGGATTGGGGAACGGCAGTCCCCCGAAGTCAGGGTCGGGAGCGAACTGCGACTCCACCACAACGGGGTCCGGAAGGCCAGCGGCGGCCATGACCCGCCGGAAGATCATCCCGCCCACGCCATGGACGGGCGTGTACGCGACCTTCACGTCGAGTGGCCCGGCCTGCTCGAGCAGGGCGGCGGTTGTGCGCACGTAGTCCTCGACGATGGTGTCATCGAGGAGAGTTCCGTCTGAGCCGCGCGGCAGGAGCTCGACAGGACCCAGCGCCGTCGCCTCCGCGATGCAGGCACTGATCTGCGCATCCGCGGGCGGCACGATCTGGATGCCGTCGTCGAGGTAGACCTTGTACCCGTTGTCCGCGCGCGGGTTGTGGCTCGCCGTCACCATCACCCCGGCGGCGCAGCCCAGTCGGCGGATGCTGAAGGCGAGCAGGGGAGTCGGCGACAGCGGGGGCAGCATGAGCGCGTCGAGTCCGGCCCCCGTCAGGATCTGCGCCGTCATGCGGGCGAACTCGGCGGATCCGTGCCGCGCGTCGTGGCCCACCACCACGGTGCCGCCGCCGTTCGCCTGCAGATAGGCGGCGAGTCCCGCTGCCGCGCGAGCCACGACCACGAGGTTCATGCGGTTGGGGCCGGGCCCCACGGGGCCGCGCAGTCCTGCAGTGCCGAACTCCAGCGTTCCAGCGAACGCGTCGGCGAGCTCCCGCCCCGCTGCGTCATCGCCAGACTCGACCTGCTCGATCAGGGCTCCGAGGTCGGCACTCGTCCGGGGATCGGGATCCTCGGACTGCCACGTGCGCGCTCGTTCGAGCAGTGTCGGTTCCACCCTCACGCCTCCCTGACGACCTTGGCGAGGATCCCTCCCATGCGCTCGGCCGCCGCCTGCCCGGCGGCGAGCACCTCCTCGTGGTTCAGGGGCGCCCCGGACATCCCTGCTGCGAGGTTCGTGACCAGGGACAGGCCGAGGATCTCCATCCCGACGGCTCGGCTCACGATCGCTTCCAGCGCCGTGCTCATGCCCACGAGAGATCCGCCGATCGCGCGGACCATCTCGATCTCGGCCGGCGTCTCGTACATCGGTCCGCGGAACTGCGCGTAGACCCCCTCGGCCAACGTGGGTTCGATCGAGCGGCAGAGGGCGCGGAGCCGGGACGAGTAGAGGTCGGTGAGGTCGACGAAGTGCGCACCGTGCAGCGGGCTCGCGCCGGTGAGGTTGATGTGGTCGCGGATGAGCACCGGCGTGCCCGGCGACCAGGAGGGATCGAGGCCGCCGCACCCGTTGGTCAGGACGACCAGTCGGCATCCGGTGGCCGCGGCGGTCCGCACGGCGTGTGTGACGGCGTCGACCCCGCGCTCCTCGTAGAGGTGTGTGCGACCGAGGAACACCAGCACCGGCGTGCTGTCGGCGTCGATGCTTCGGACACGTCCGCCATGGCCTTCGACGACGGGGGCCGAGAAGTGCGGGAGGTCTGTGACGGGCAGGTCGGCGATGGTCGTGCCGATCAGGTCGGCGGCCGGAGCCCACCCGGAGCCGAGCACGACGGCGATGTCATGGCGCGGCACGCCGGTCAGTGCGGCGATGGCGTGCGCGGACTCCTGTGCCTTGGCCTGTGCCTCGATGGTGGCGGGATGCTGGGTCACGGCACGACCCTAACCTCCGTGGGGGCTCTCCTCGGCTGCTATGTGAAGTCTCCTCGCCGCCTCGGCGATGGAGCCGGACAGGCTGGGGTACACCGTGAAGGTCGAGGCGAGCTGATCGACGGTGAGGCGCTGTTCGACCGCGATGGTGAGCGGGTAGATGAGCTCGCTCGCGTGCGGCCCGACGATGACGGCACCTGCGACGATGCGGGATCCGCGGCGGCACAGCAGCTTCACGAATCCGTCCCTCTGCTCGGCCATCTTCGCCCGGGCATTCGGCGCGAGGGGAACGAGCACGACATCTCCGCGGAAGCGCCCCTCGTCGAGATCGCGCTGGGTCAGGCCCACGGTGGCGATCTCCGGATGGGTGAAGATCGTGCTCGATACCGTGCTCAGCTCCAGGGGCGTGACGGCATCACCCAGGGCGTGCCACATGGCGATGCGCCCCTGCATGGCCGCCACGGAGGCGAGCATGAGCACTCCGGTGCAGTCGCCCGCAGCGTAGATGCCGCGGCGTGAGGTTCGGCTGACGCGGTCCACCCTGATGAAGCCGGCCTCGCTCGTGTCGATGCCCGCATCAGCGAGTCCGAGGTCGTCGGTGTTCGGCAGCGAGCCCACGGCCATCAGCACGTGCGAGCCCGTGATGACCTCGCCCGTGGACAGCGTCACCTCGACACCGTTGTCGGTTCGACGTGCCGCGATGGCGCGCGACGATCCGATCACCTCGAGGCCGCGGCGGGCGTAGACGTCCTCGATGAGTCGGGCGGCATCGGGATCCTCGCCCGGGAGCACGCGGTCGCGCGACGACACCAGCGCCACGCGACTGCCGAGCGCGTGGTAGGCGCCGGCGAACTCCGCCCCGGTGACGCCCGACCCCACGACGATCAGCCGCTCAGGGACCTCGTGCAGCCGGTAGACCTGCTCCCAGGTGAGGATGCGCTCTCCGTCAGGTTCGGCGTCGGGCAGGGTGCGCGGCCGGGCTCCGGTGGCGAGCAGCACGGTCTCCGCGGACAGCGTCTCCTGCCGTCCGTCGCGCCGGTGCACCACGACGTTGCCTTCGACGTCGAGTCTGCCGCGGCCGGGCAGCAGCGTGATGCCGTCCGCCATGAGGCGGTCCCGGATGTCGTCGCTCTGGGCCCGGACGAGGGCGAGGATGCGCTCGTTGACGGCGAGGAGGTCGCTGCCGAACAGCGCTGGATCCGCCGGCCTGCCGTCGATGAGGACACCCAGGCCAGCGCCGCTGGCCGCCGTGGTGATGACGTCCGCTGTGGCGATGAGGGTCTTGCTGGGAACGCAGTCGGTCCACACTGCGGAGCCGCCGATACCGTCGCTGTCGACGAGGGTGACGTCTGCTCCCAGCTGGCGGGCGACAAGAGCCGCCTCGTAACCCCCTGGTCCGCCGCCGACCACGATCACGCTGCTCACGGCGTCATCCTTCCGCACGGCTCAGGTGGTGCTTACGCTGGTCCCGTGACTCTCTACGCCGCCTACGGGTCGAATCTCGATCCGCGTCGCATGGCGCAGCGGGCCCCGTCCTCACCGGTGCGGGGATCGGGGTGGCTGCGCGGCTGGCGGCTTACCTTCGCCGGCGAGGAGCTCGGCTGGGACGGCTCACTCTCCACCGTCGTCGAGGACGCGCAGGCATCCGTCTTCGTCATGCTCTACGAGATGACGGCCCAGGACGAGCGCGCGCTGGATGCATGGGAGGGCGTCGAACTGGGCCTGTGGACCAAGATCAAGGTGCGGGTCCAGACGATGGGCCGCCAGGAGCTCGCCTGGATCTACGTGCTGGACGCCTACGAGGGCGGCCTGCCGTCCGCGCACTACTTGGGAGTGCTCGCCGAAGCAGCCGAAGCCGGTGGTGCCCCGGCGGAGTACGTCGAGCGACTTCGGCTCCTGCCGTGCCGCAGCATCGACGGTACGGACTACTCGGCCGACTAGAAGTCGCCGCCGCCGAAGTCCCCGCCGCCGAAGTCCCCGCCGCCGAAGCCGCCGCCGCCGAAGCCGCCGCCGCCCCAGCCACCGGAGTCCCCGCCGCCCATCCCCGCGGTGTCGAGGCCGGACGACGACGTGATGCCGGGCATGTGCCACATGCTGCTGAGCATCGTGCCCATCAGCACCGCGGTCATCACTCCCGCGAAGGGGGAGTAGTAGCCCTGCGCGTAGGCCCCGTACTCCGGACCCGCCTGGAAGTACGGGCGGCGCTGCCCGTCGGCGGTCTCGACGTCGAAGGCTGCGGGTGTGCCGCCGGTCTCGACGGTCGTGCGGCACGCCGCGCACATGGGCACGTCGCGCGGACCGAGGCCGGGAGGCGCCCACAGCACGTCGCCGACGCTCGGGCCGTGGCGGGGATCCACGAAGCACGGAGGACGCCGGGCCGGCACATCTTCTCCGGCCATGCGCGCCTGGGCGCACGCGAGGGCGTATCGGCCGTCCTCGAGGGCCGTCGTGACGGCCTCGGCGTCTGCTGGCCGGCGCATCGAGGCGACTGACACCCGCGCACGGTCGTAGTCATCGAGTGCCCGCTGGAGGTCGGCCCGTGCGGCGTCGTCGACGTCCGGATCCTGCAGGTCGACGGCGGCGAGTCGCTCGCCGTACTCCGTCACATCGCGGTCGACCGTCGAGCGCACGGCGGCCAGTTGTCGGGCGGCCGTCCTGCGCTGGCGGCGGATGACGAAGACGACGACGACCGCTGCGCCGCCGACGAAGATCAGCAGGAAGACGAACCCACCGACGCCGCTCCCGGAGGAGGATTCCTCGGTGGTGGCCCCGGAGCCGTTGAAGCGGTCCGCGGTCAGGGCCACGAACTCCGACAGCACGGCCGCGACCCCGGCGTCGCGCTGGGCGCGGAAGGCCGAGGTGGCGAGGTCGGCCACGCTGCCCGAGGTCGAGCCGGCGCGGAACTGGTCGCCCACCACGACGGCGTAGACGCCGGCGAGCCTGACCTCGCCGTTGAGGGCCTGCAGGGTTTCGTCCGCGGTGCCCCCGCCGGCGGCGGACTCGGGCAGGACGGCGATGAACATCGGGATGCCGGTGGCGTTCGCCTCGGCTGCGAGGGCCGAGGCCTCCGCGGCGGTGAGGGCGTTCTCGGCCGCGGGGTCGACGAAGACGGTCTCGCCACTGCGGAGTGCGGCGGCAGCGTCGGTGACGTCGGGCGCGGCCGCGGCGGTGGGCGCTGCCAGCACCGCGCACACGGTGAGGGTCAGCGCTGAGGCCAGTCCGGCTAGGGCGGGGGTGATCCTGAGGGTCATGACTCCACGGTACGTCACCGGAGCCACTTCCGCCGAGGGCCGTCGGTGGTGGGTCAGTCCTTGATGTCGAGGAGGGTCGACCCGGCTGCGACGGTGGCGCCGATCTCGGCGGCGATGTTCTGGATCGTGCCCGCCTTGTGCGCGTTCAGCGGCTGCTCCATCTTCATCGCCTCCAGGACGAGGACGAGGTCACCTTCGGCGACCTGCTGGCCCTCCTCGACCTCGATCTTCACGATGGTGCCCTGCATGGGTGCGACGAGTGAGTCGCCGCTCGCGGCGGCCCCGGCCTTCTTGCCGCCTGCCTTGCGCTTCTTGGGTGACGCGCCGGCCGACGCGGCCGGAGCCCCGCCGAGACCGGCGGGGAGGCTGACCTCGACGCGCTTGCCGCCCACCTCGACCACGACCGTCTCGCGATCCTGTGGCTCGGCGACGCCGTCGGTCGGCCCCGAGTAGGCCGGGATGGTGTTGTCGAACTCCGTCTCGATCCACCGCGTGTGCACGGTGAACGGTGCACCCCCGGAGGGCGCGAACGCCGGATCGTCGACGACCGCTCGGTGGAACGTCAGCGCGGTCGCGATGCCGTCGATCTCGAACTCCGCGAGGGCGCGGCGCGAGCGCTCGAGCGCCTCCTCGCGAGTGGCACCGGTGATGATGAGCTTGGCGAGCAGGGAGTCGAAGTTCCCGCCGATGACGTCACCGGCCTGGAACCCGGCGTCGACACGCACTCCGGGCCCGCTCGGCGGATTCCACACCAGCAGGGTTCCCGGGGCGGGCAGGAAGCCGCGCCCGGGGTCCTCGCCGTTGATGCGGAACTCGATCGAGTGGCCGCGCAGCACAGGGTCCGGGTAGTCGATCGTGCCGCCGTCGGCGATCCGGAACTGCTCGCGCACGAGGTCGATCCCGGCGACCTCCTCCGTCACTGGGTGCTCGACCTGGAGGCGGGTGTTGACCTCGAGGAAGGAGATGGTGCCGTCGGTGCCGACGAGGAACTCGCAGGTGCCGGCGTTGACGTAGCCGGCCTCCTTGAGGATCGCCTTGGACGACTCGTACAGGCGCGTGACCTGCTCCTCGCTGAGGAACGGAGCCGGCGCCTCCTCCACCAGCTTCTGGTGTCGGCGCTGCAGCGAGCAGTCGCGCGTCGAGACCACGACGACATTGCCCGTGGCGTCGGCGAGGCACTGGGTCTCCACGTGGCGCGGATTGTCGAGGTACCTCTCGACGAAGCACTCACCGCGTCCGAAGGCGGCGACGGCCTCGCGCACGGCGGAGTCGTAGAGGTCCGGGATCTCCTCGAGAGATCGGGCGACCTTCAGGCCGCGCCCACCGCCACCGAAGGCGGCCTTGATGGCGACGGGGAGCCCGTGCTCCTTGGCGAACGCGACGACCTCGTCCGCGCCCGTCACCGGGTCGGGCGTGCCCGGAACCTGCGGAGCGCCCGCGCGCTGCGCGATGTGGCGTGCGGACACCTTGTCACCGAGCGAGCGGATCGCGGCGGGCGGCGGCCCGATCCAGGTCAGCCCGGCGTCGATGACGGCCTGCGCGAAGTCGGCGTTCTCCGAGAGGAACCCGTAGCCGGGATGGATGGCGTCGGCACCGGACTGGCGAGCAGCATCGATGATCTTGTCGATCACGAGGTAGCTCTCGGCCGCAGTCGAGCCGCCGAGGGCGTAGGCCTCGTCGGCCATGCGCACGTGGAGGGCATCGCGATCAGGATCGGCGTAGACCGCCACGGACGTCAGCCCGGTGTCCTTGCAGGCGCGGATGACACGGATGGCGATCTCGCCGCGGTTGGCGATCAGGACCTTCTTCACGGTGGCGGTACCTCTCTCGTGACCTCAGTCGCCCGTTTCGGGGTGCCGCCGCAGCGTACCGATAGTTGGACGTCCATGGGATTGGGGATACCTATGGCCTGGCCCACAGGTCCGTCCAGACGACGCCGAGATCGGCCATCAGGCGTCGCAGGGTGGGCAGTGACAGCCCGACGACGTTCGAGGGGTCGCCCTCGATGCCCTCGACGAAGGCCCCACCGAGGGCGTCGAGGGTGAAGCCCCCCGCCACCTGGAGTGGCTCGCCGGTGGCCAGGTAGGCGTCCTGCTCGTGCCGGCTGGGCGAGCCCAGGTGCACGACGGTGCTGCAGACGGCCCCCACCTCCTCGCCCGTGCTGGGGCGGATCACCCAGTGACCGGTGCGCAGGACCCCGCTCCGGCCGAGCATGAGTCCCCAGCGCTCGCGCACTTCGTCCTCCGAGGAGGCCTTGCTGAACGCCTGCCCGTCGACGTCGAAGACGGAGTCGCAGCCGACGATCAGAGCCTCTGCGTCGTCGGCGTAGGACGGCGCAACGGCCCGGGCCTTCGCGTGGGCCAGTGCCAGGCACAGGTCCGCCGGCGTCGCATCCGGCATCGCCGCCTCGAGGGCTTCCTCGTCGACGTGGCTGACGTGGATCTCCGGCGTGACACCGGCCTGCGTCAGCACCATGAGGCGAGCTGGCGACTGGGATGCGAGGACGACGCGGGGCATCGGTTCAGGGACGCATCGGGTCAGGGGCGTCGAGGTCAGCGCGGCATCATCGAGGCACGCCAGGCGCCGAAGCCGGGACGCTGTGCGGGGCGGGTCATGCGACTCTTTCGCGCCCAGAGGCTGAACTGCGGCTGCGGGGCCGCCGCGGCTGAGCGCCGGCTCAGAACGGCGACGACGACGGCGACCTCCTCCGGGGTGGGGTTTCCGCCCACGATCCGCAGGCGAGGAGCCGTGCTCTCGGAATCGCTCATCGCTACCTCCCCTACAGGGGGATGTTCCCGTGCTTCTTCGGCGGCCGGCTCGCCCGCTTGTTGCGCAGCGCCCTGAGCGCGCGGGTGACCATCATCCGTGTCTCGTGCGGGAAGATGACGCGGTCGACGTAGCCGCGCTCGGCGGCGATGTAGGGGTTGGCGAGGGTGTCCTGGTACTCGTCGATCAGGCGCTTCCGCTCGGCATCGGGATCCGATGCCTCACCGATCTCCTTGCGGTACAGGATGTTGGCGGCTCCCTGCGCGCCCATGACGGCGATCTCCGCCGTCGGCCAGGCGAGGTTGAGATCGGCGCCGAGGTGCTTGGACCCCATGACGTCGTACGCACCGCCGTAGGCCTTGCGGGTGATCACGGTGACGAGCGGCACTGTCGCCTCGGCGTACGCGTAGATCAGCTTCGCCCCGCGGCGGATGATGCCGTTCCATTCCTGGTCGGTTCCGGGCAGGAACCCGGGGACGTCCACGAGGGTGATCACGGGCAGGTTGAAGGCGTCGCAGGTGCGGACGAAGCGGGCCGCCTTCTCCGAGGCCTCGATGTCGAGGGTGCCGGCGAACTGCATCGGCTGGTTGGCCACGATGCCGACCGCGTGCCCCTCGACGCGGCCGAACCCGCAGATGATGTTCGGGGCGAACAGGGGCTGGGTCTCGAGGAAGTCGCCGTCGTCGAGGAGGTGCTCGATGACGCGGTGCATGTCGTACGGCTGGTTGGGGGAGTCGGGCATGAGCGTGTCGAGCTCGTAGTCCTCGTCGGTGAAGGCGAGGTCTGCCTCGAATCCGTACGTGGGGGGATCCTCGAGGTTGTTGCTGGGGAGGTACGACAGCAGTGCCTTGACGTACTCGAGAGCGTCATCCTCGTCAGTGGCCATGTAGTGGGCGACGCCCGACTTGGTGTTGTGCGTGCGCGCGCCACCGAGATCCTCGAACTCGACATCCTCGCCCGTGACGGTCTTGATGACATCGGGGCCCGTGATGAACATGTGCGACGTGCCGTCGACCATGATGGTGAAGTCGGTGATGGCGGGGGAGTACACGGCGCCGCCGGCGCAGGGGCCCATGATGAGCGAGATCTGCGGGACCACACCCGACGCGGCGACGTTGCGGCGGAAGATCTCTCCGTACATGGCGAGCGAGACGACGCCCTCCTGGATGCGTGCGCCTCCGGAGTCGTTGATGCCGATCACCGGACAGCCGATCTTCATGGCGAGGTCCATGACCTTGACGATCTTCTCGCCGAAGACCTCGCCCAGTGAGCCGCCGAACACGGTGAAGTCCTGGGCGAAGACGCATACGGGCCGGCCATCGATCGTTCCGTAGCCGGTGACGACGCCGTCGCCATAGGGCCTGTGTGCCTGCTGTCCGAAGTTGTGCGAACGATGACGCGCGAGCCCGTCGAGCTGCTGGAACGAGTCCTCGTCGAGGAGGGCGAGCACGCGCTCCATGGCGGTCTTCTTGCCGCGTGCGTGCTGCTTCTCGATCGCCTTCTCGCGTCCGCCCTGCGCCTCGGCACGGCGCCGAGCCAGCTCGGCCG
>JBIIJX010000274.1:0-2879 GCA_044233495.1 Candidatus Nanopelagicales bacterium | reverse complement strand
CATCGCCGAGCGACGACGGCTTCGTCATCAATGACGACCTTCGAGGGTGCACGGTTTTCGCCCGGCATGACGTGCTGGTCGATCCGCCCTTTCCGCGGATGGACGTGGTGTCGTGCCGCAACACGCTGATCTACTTCACCGCTCCGCTGCAGCAGCGGGCGATCGCGATGTTCGGGTACTCCCTGCGCGCGGGGGGCCTGCTGTTCCTGGGCAAGTCGGAGCATCTCGAGCGGGGTCTACAGGGATTCACGACCGTGGATGCGGCGTGGCGGGTCTACACGCGCACGAACGAGCCGGTGGAGCGTCCTACCTACCCGACGTCAGGGTGGACGAGCAAGTACTCGCGGCCGATCGGTCCGGGGCAGCGAGTTCCCGTGGTCATGCCCGCCCAAGCGGAAGGGCATGACGAGTTGCTGGAAGCCCTTGTGCGCTCCATGGGACAGGTCTTCATGGTGGTGGACGAGGATCTGGAGCTCGTCGAGGTGGTCGGTGACGTCTCACCGTTCTGCCGGGTGCCCGAAGGTCGCGTCACGACCTCGGTCCTGACGCTGCTGCGACCTGAGCTCCAGGAGGAGGCGAGGGCCCTGCTGCTGTTCTCCCGCGCTCAGAGCGCTGTCGTCGAGGGCGGGGGCGTGGAGTTGGGGGAGTCCGGTGTGACGGTCCATCTCGAGGTTCGGCCTCTGCAGGTGGCCGATCGGTCCCTGCAGCTTCTGGTGTTCTCCTCAGGAGCGGACAAGGGGCCGATGACCCGGCTGGAGCGAGACGCTGCCGCCGACGACCTCATCCGACAGCTGGAGAGCCAGCTCCTTGCCAGCCAGCAGTCGCTTCGCCAGTCCCTGGCCGACCTGCAGGCGTCCAACGAAGAGCTTGAGGTGGCGTCGGAGGAGCTGCAGGCCTCCTCAGAGGAGGTTCAGGCAGCCAACGAGGAGTTGGAGTCCTCGAACGAGGAGCTCCAGGCGACCAACGAGGAGCTCGGCACACTCAATCAGGAGCTGCGGGTTCGAGCCGACCAGTTGGCCGAGCTGAACGCGGTTCTGGAGAACATCCAGAACTCCCTTGACCAGGGAATGGTCATCCTCGATGCGCAGGGGGCGGTGCTGCGCTTCTCCCCGACAGCCGTCCGGCTCTTCGGGCTCATGGACACCGACATCGGCCGGCCACTGGTCGATGTGCCCACGACGATTCCACTGCCGTCGCTTGCCGACGCTGTGAACGCGGTCATCGCGGGGGAGCCGCGCAGGAGCCTGGAGGCCGCCAGCGACCAGGTGTCCTACCTGATCCAGGTGCTGCCGTATGTCGACGCCCATGGACGGATGCACGGCGCCATCATCACCATGACCGACATCAGCGAGATGGTGACACTGAGGTCACAACTCCAGTCCACCGTGAAGAGTCTTCAGGATCAGGAAGTGCTGCTGCGTGAGCAGGCGACCTACGACGCCGTGACTGGAATGCTGAATCGGGGAGCGTTCTCGGACGCCGTGGGTCGGGAGATCGCGCGAGCTCGACGCAGATCCAGCCCCCTGGCGCTGGTCTGGGCCGACATCGATCACTTCAAGGAGATCAATGACGGTCATGGACACGAGGCAGGTGATGCGGCGCTGCGAACCTGGGCAGGACGGATCTCATCCGCACTGCGTGACGCTGACTTCGTGGGCCGACTGGGCGGGGACGAGTTCGGCATCGTGATCTCCGACTATCACAGCGATGCCGAGCTGGACGGCATCGTGGAACGGCTGGTGGCGGCGCTGCGTGAGCCACTCGACATACGTGGGCGGACCGTGCGTGTCTCGGGCAGCCTGGGAGTGGCTCTGTTCCCGGACGATGCATCCACCGCCGAAGACCTCATGCGTGCGGCCGATGCCGCGATGTACGAGGCCAAGCGCTCCGGGGGAGACCGCCACGCGTACTTCGATAGCTCGATGAACTCGGCCGCGGATGAACGGCGAGCGTTGCGCGAGCGGTTGGACGTGGCACTGGGCCGCCACGAGTTCGCCCTGTACTACCAGCCGATCGTGACTGTTCCCGATGGGCGGCCTTGGGGCGTCGAGGCATTGCTCCGCTGGAACCATGATGGTGAGCTGATCGGTGCCGGGGAATTCATCCCCTTCGCCGAGGAGACCGGGCAGATCCGAGCCTTGGGCATGGAGACCCTGGCACTGCTGCGCGACGATCTCGCGGCCCTGCGCAGCGGAGGTTTCCCGGATCTTGTCGTCTCCGTCAACATGTCCGTTCTCCAGTTGGAGGATCGGGCTCTCGCGGAACTGCTGAGCCACTGGCCCACCCCAGGCGGACTCAACGGCGTGACGGTGGAGATCCTCGAATCCGCGTTCCTGCCCGATCGTCCTCATGCTCTGGAGCTGGTGCACCAGATGGCTGATCTGGGGGCCCTCATCGCAGTGGACGACTACGGAAGCGGCTACTCGAACCTCAAGCTGCTGGAGAGCCTGTCGCCTGACTTCCTGAAGCTCGACAGATCGTTCCTGACCATGCAGCGGGATGCGGCGGAGCGTGAGGCATTCATCCACTCCGCCGTCGTCATCGCCGGCATCGTCGGTGCGAAGGTCATCGGTGAGGGCGTCGAGGACGAATCGGAGCTGCGCCTGCTCGAATCAGCAGGCGTGCACATGGTGCAGGGCTTCCTCATCGCGGGGGCCATGCCGGTCGCCGAACTGCAGGAGTGGCTGGGCACTCGCAGCGCATCATGAGGCTGCCGTGACAGCGCGGGCACCCCTGTCCGGCGACCCGGAGGCCCTGCTCAGAGGTCACTCCGCCGAGGTAGCCCCTCGACTGCTGGGAGCAACGCTCACATCGCGGCTCGACGGCGCTCGTGTGGTCCTGCGCATCACGGAGGTCGAGGCGTACGGAGGTGTCGGAGA
>JBIIJX010000282.1:0-2757 GCA_044233495.1 Candidatus Nanopelagicales bacterium | reverse complement strand
GTCGAGGTATTCCTGGACGCTCTTGCCCGGAGAACGCGGGCAGGGCGGCTCGACGGACTCACGCTGCGGCGACGCCAGTTCGGTCATGGAAGGAGGCTCCTCGAGTGCGGGTTCTCCGATTGTGCCCCAGGAGATACTGAAGCGCAAGTAAAGATACTGGGGCAAAGACGAGGGCCCGGTCCGACTGGACCGGGCCCTCGCTGGTGAAGCAGAGGTACTACTTGACGCCCCAGAGCTTCTTGAACTGGGCCACGTAGTCCTTGACACCCAGGTAGTCGCCTGCCGGGGTGAGAACCACAGTGCCGATGTTCTGCGGGGTCAGGATCTGCGTGGGCAGGTCCTTGGTGTCGTACGGCATGCCGACCGAGTGGCGAGCCATCGAGTCGACGACCGTCCAGCCCACGATGGGCAGCGAGTAGCCGGTCCATGCGGACTCGGTGCCGTCCTTCAGGCCCTGGATGTTGCTCTTGCCGGCGGTGAGGCCACCGATCTGCGCCCGGCCAGCGAGGCCCGCCGACTGAAGGGCAGCAGGAACGCCGACCATCCAGCCACCGAGGTCGGAGACCAGCCAGTTGGTGGACGGGTTCGCCTTCATGATGCTGACGACCGCCGCCGGGGTCTTGCCGGCGAAGATGTCGGTCAGCTGCTGCGGGTTGGCGTTGTAGGTGCAGGTCGGGCAGAGCTTCTTCAGGTTCTTCTCGAAGGACTGATCGAAGCGCACGAGGATCGGGTACAGCGGCACCGTGATGCCCTGCACGTTCGCCTTGCCCTTGGTGTTGGCCACAGCGTAGGCGGCGATCATCTGGCCCCAGAGGTCCAGCTGGCGCGGACCCGCGATGTGGGTGTCCTCGAGTGCCGACACCGGCTTGCTCATGCAGGCCGAGCAGATCACGACGATGTTGGCCTTCTTGGCCTTCGTGAGCAGGTCGGACAGGGTGGACGGCTCGATGCCGGAGATGTGGATGTAGTTCGGCTTCAGCGAGATCGCCTGGTCGAACAGCTTCCGCTGGGTCTCCGGGTCGACCGCGCCCACGAGCTCCTTGGACGTCCAGCCCAGGGTCTTGGCCGCTGCGGCGATGCCCTCGTCGAGGACCTTGTTCTCGTCACCACCGTTGGACAGCATGACGACGAACTTGCCCTTCGGCGGCACGCTGGTCAGCGGCGTCGTCGGGCCGATCTTCTTGGGGGTCGGGCTGTACTTCGCCACGATCTTGTTCGCGATTGCGACGCCGTCGGCAGCCGGGGCCGCTGTGGGAGCCGAAGTAGCTGCAGGGGCCATGCCGAGCAGCGCGAGGGAGCCGGCCGCCACGAGGGCGACGGCTGCGATGGATTTGCGCATGGATCTCTCTTCCAGTCGAGGGCCTGATGACCCGAGCCCGCCTAAAATACCTGTACGTCCTAGAAATGCAAAGGCCTTTTGGTCACTTTCTCGTCACTTTCTCGTGGCAGGAGCCCGCCGGCCGGGGCCTCGAGACAGCGACACAACTGAGAAACTGGAGGCCGTGTCGAGTTCGGCGGGTGCGTGACCACACACCTGGCTCCGCCTGAAGCCCGACGTCGCACCACCCCGGTTCGAGCGAGATGCCTCGAGTCGGGGACGATCGGCGTACTGGGCGAACCTACTGGACTCCCCACAGGGCGGCGAATTGCTCCTTGTAGTCCGCGACCCCGATGTAGTTGCCGGACTCGTCGAGCACGGCGTCGCCCGCGTTCGCCACCGTCAGCAGCTGGCTCGGCAGGGGGCCCTCGGCCAGAGCCTCGCCGCCCAGGATGCGGGCGAACTGGTCGACGACCCGCCAGCCCAGCACGGGGACGGGCAGGGCCGTCCAGGCCTGAAGCGCCGCAGCCTGCTCGGGCGTGGCGAGAGTGCCGTCGCCTGCCTCCGCGGCGGCGATGTCCTCGGCCATGGCGGCGTCCTCCGCTGCCCCGGCATCCTCCGCCGCGGCAGCCGCCTCGACCTCCTCAGCCGTCGGCTCAGGAGCCGCGACCGGAGGCGTCGCCTGCAGGGCCGCGATGTCGGCCGCACTGGCACCCCGGCCGAGGATCACGGTGGGCTCGAAGAGGATCGCCGTCGAGAGCGCATCCGCGACCCCCGCCGAGATGTTGCCCGACTGGAGAAGGGCCCAGCGGCCGAGGCTGATGCTCATGGCGTCGGACACGAAGAGGGGAACGTCCGCCAGCATCGTGGTGTCGATCGGCTGCTCGAGCACCGAGCACTCGCGGCACAGGGTCGCCAGCTGGCCGATGAACGCGATCCCGAAGGTGTTCAGGGCCGGCACCGGCAGCGTGAACATCTCGACGGCCGCAATCTCCTCCGGGCCCTTGTTCGCGAACACGTAGGAGGCGAGCAGGTTGGCCCACTCGGTGTTCTGCGCGTCGCCGTCGAGGCTGGTGTCCTTGATCGCACCGGCCGGAGGTCCTGCGCAGCCAGTGCAGATGACCGGGACGCCGGCGGCCTCGGCGGCCGCCAGGCCCTCTGCGATGGCGTCCACGTAGGCGCCGGAGATGCGGATGCCCGCGGGGTTGAGGTCCAGGGCCTCCTGGAAGGCGGCCGGTGCCGTGGTCAGGGTGTCCGCCGGATCGACGCCGGTGACCTCCTGGTACGTCCAGCCGATCGTCTCGGCCGCCTCGGCCATCGAGGCGCTCATGATGGTGTCGGATTCGGTGCCGTCGAGCACGCTCACGATCAGTGCACCGGCCTGCGGGGCGGCGGTCAGCGGCGCGTCCACCCCGATGCTCGTCGGCGTGGCAAGCGCA
>JBIIJX010000067.1:0-11183 GCA_044233495.1 Candidatus Nanopelagicales bacterium | reverse complement strand
TCGCGGCCTCCTCCGCAGCGGCGTCCTCCTCGAAGACGGCATCGGCGGCGGCGTCGGGATTCCAGTTGGGATCGTCGGCCGGCATGGCGCACGAGGCGACTACAAGGGAGGTCGCGACAATCATCGACGCGAGAAGGGTCCTGCGCATGAATCCGCCTTCCACGATGGAGTGGGGGCAATCTACATGAACGTCCAAGTTTCGTGCCGCTCCGGGCATTACTGTTCGATCACGCATCCGCCCCCGTCGCGGCGATCTGGACTAGAGTTACTGGGTACCACGTAAGGAAACCCACCCGACGGAGATCCATGCCGAGCGAACTTCCGCTGTCTGCCCTCGACGCCGCGGAGCTCCGCGAGCTCCGGCAGACGGTCCGCGATGCGGCCACCGAGGCCGGCTACCCGGAGGCCGTCCGTCAGCTCGAGGGATCCACGACCGGCCTCGACCCCGACCTCTGGCGCCTCCTCGCCGAGGAGATCGGCCTTGCCGGGGTGGGACTGCCGGAGTCCGTCGGCGGCCTCGGGGGACTGGCCGAGGTCCTCGCAGTAGCGGAGGAGCTCGGGGCCACCCTCGCCCCAGTTCCCTTCGTCAGCAGCACGGTGCTCGCCGGCCAGATCCTCGCAGCGTGCGGCGACGAAGCCGAGCCGTACCTCGAGCGGATCGCCGGTGGCGAGATCGCTGCCCCTGCCATCACCGACGCCCGTGGCGTCTGGGCACCCGAGCGCCTGGCCTGCACCCTGCAAGGAGAGGCCGTGTCCGGGACGGTGCGGTTCGTGCCCTTCGGCGCCTCCGCGTCCTTCTTCGTCGTCGCCTGTCGCGAGGGCTCCGGACTCGCCGTCGCCGTGGTGGAGGCCGAGCACGCGGAGGTCGCGCCCCTGGACTCGCTCGACTTCTCCCGGCCCTCTGCGTCCGTCGTCTTCTCGGCGGCGACCGCCACCGTCGTGGGCCGCGGAGACGAGGCCGGCGCGGCTGTCGCTCGTGGCGTCGACCTCGCCCTCCTCGCGACGGGCGCGGACCAGCTCGGTGGATCGCAGCACTGCTTCGACATGACCCTCGACTACATCAAGGTGCGCAAGCAGTTCAACCGGGAGATCGGCAGCTTCCAGGCGGTCAAGCACCGGATGGCGGATGCGCTCATGCTCGTCGAGATGGCCCGCTCAGGACTGGAGAGGATCACGTGGGGTCCGGTAGAAGACCTCGGCGCCGAGGCCTCCGTCATCAAGGCCTGGGGATCGGACTCGTACAACGCCCTCGCGGCGGAGGCGATCCAGTTGCACGGTGGCATCGGGTTCACCTGGGAGCACGACGCCCACCTGTACTTCCGGCGGGCGCGGTACGACGCAGCCTTCCTCGGCGACGCGACGCTGCACCGCGAGCGGGTCGCCCAGCGTCTCGGCTGGTAGCCCCACCGCGCACAACCCCGGTGCAGATTTGATCCGCTTCCCGGATGAAATCGAGATGCGATCGGACATTCCACCCGCGAGATGTCGATTTCATCCGGGAAGCGGATCAAATCTGCACCGGGGTTAGGACTTGGCGAGGTCCTTGAAGGGGGCCTTGTCCATGCGCTGCTCGGCAGGGAGCTCGAGGACACGCTCAGCGATGATGTTGCGCTGGATCTCGTCGGTGCCGCCTGCCAAGCGGTAGCCAGGCGCACCGAGGACGTGCTCCGTCCACGCGAACTCCCCCCACTCGCCGGTGTCCGCGACCATCGCGGTGCCGAGCATGGAGGCGGCAGCATCGCCGATGCGCACCATGTTGTCCGACGCCAGCAGCTTGCCCAGAGAGCCGGCCGGGCCAGGCTTGTCCCCCGACGCCGTCGCACGCGCGACCTTCGCGACCATCGCCGCGTGCAGCCGCGTGCGGATGTAGACGTCGGCGAGCTGCTGCCGGACAACGGGATCACCATTGAGGCCCAGATGCCGGGCCAGTTCGACGAGATCGTCGGACGTTCCGCCCTTGCGCCGATGGCCCGAGCCGGACGACGTCCGCTCGAACCCGAGAGTGGCCTGCGCGACCTTCCAGCCGGCGTCGACGTCGCCGATCCGCAGGGAATCGGGGACACGCACCTGGTCGAACCACACCTCGTTGAAGCTGGACGGCCCGCTCATCTGCCGGATGGGCCTGATCTCGACCCCCGGCGCATCCAGCGGGACGAGGAAGGCCGTGATGCCACCCTGCTTCACGACGTCCGGGTTCGTGCGGGCCAGCAGGAAGCCGTACTCCGCGAACTGGGCGTTCGAGCTCCAGATCTTCTGCCCCGTGATGAGCCAGTCATCGCCATCGCGCACCGCCTTGGTCGACAGGCCCGCGAGGTCAGAGCCCGCGCCAGGCTCGCTGAACAGCTGAGCGCACAGCAGGTCGGTGCGCAGGAAGGCCGTGGCAAAGCGCTCGCGCTGCTCGTCTGTGCCGAAGACGCTGACGGCCGCCCCCACCAGCCCGGTCGTCACGGAGATGATCTCCGACGACGGTGGCACGGCAAACTCGCGCTCCTCGTCAGCGAACGCCACCGAGTAGACGCTGGGCAGGCCGGCTCCCCCGAACTCCTCCGGCAGCGAGATCGCCCCGTACCCCGCGTCGAAGCGCTTCCGGCGGTACTCACGCACCCGCTCGAGGAAGGCGACTTCCTCGTCATGTGACATGGAGACGAAGATGTGCAGACGAGGGTCACCGACGCCCCACTCGAACACCTCCTCGGTACGCGGCGGAGCGATCGAGGCGAGCCAGGAGCGAACCTCGGCGCGCCAGGCGGCGAGGTGCTCGGGATCGTGCTCGGCCATGGTCAGCGTCCTTCCGTCGTGAGCACCGTGCAGGCGCTGATGCCCGGTGCTCCGTAGACATGCGTGAAGCCGATCGAGGGGTCACCCGGGACCTGGAGGCCGTCGGCCCGGCCCTGCAGCTGGCGAACCACCTCGTGCACCTGGCGAAGGCCTGAGGCGCCGACGGGCTCGCCGTTGGCCAGCAGTCCACCATCGGTGTTGACGGGCAGGCGACCGTCGATCGAGAAATCCCCGTTGAGGTAGCCCTCGGTCTGGGCTCCGTGCGCCACGAGGCCCGTCTCCGCGAGGTGGATGACCTCGGCGCCGCTCTCGGTGTCCTGCAGTTGCGCCACCTGGACATCGGCCGGCGTGACACCGGCCGCGGAGAAGGCCGCCGCGGCGGCGTCGATCGACGGGCTCGTGCGCTGCCCGGGCGAAAGCCACGTGGAGAACACCTCGAAGGAACCCGGACGACGCCCGCGCAGGGCGACCGACGCGAGACGCACCGGTCGCTCGCACATGTCGAAGGCCCGGGAACCCCGTGCCAGCACCAGGGCGACGGCGCCGGCATCGGGCGAGCAGAACATGTAGCGCGTCAGGGGATCGTTGATCATGTCGGCGTCCATCGCCTCGTCGACGCTCACCGGCTTGCGTCGCCAGGCATACGGATGGTGGGACGCGTACGAGAATGCCTTCTCCGATGCGTAGCCGAGGGTGCGCGGATCTATGCCGTGCTCGTGCAGGTAGCGCTGGATCTTCAGCGCGAAGTACGAGGTGGTGACCATCATGCCGGTCTCGCCGTACCAGTCGCCGATGCCGTATCGGGTCGGCGACGCGTTGAAGGCGCCACGAGCATGGTTGTCGTAGCCCACGACGCATGCGATGTCGGCTCCGTCCGAGATGAGGCCGTTGCGTGCCGTCATGAGCGCCACGCCGCCTGTCGCACATCCGTTCTTCACCGTGACGAAGGGGATCCCGGTGAGTCCCATGCGCGACACGAGATTGTCGGGCTTGGTCTCGCCGTTGGTGCCCCCCGCGGCGAACTGCACGTCGGACCAAGTGATGCCGGCATCGGAGAGCGCGCCGCGGATGGCGCGCTCGGCGAGCTCGTTGTCATCACCATCGAACCGACCGAACTCGGTTCGCGAGGCACCGACGATGTAGACGTCGTTCGCGCTGGCGCTCATGACGCCGACTCCGCGGTATTCGCAGCCGGCGCGAAGGCGAACGTATGCACGACGGCGTCGCCATCCGTCCAGGCCTTCGCAAGGACGAGGCGGACGGGTTCGCCGATGGTCCACTGCGTGCGGCCGACCAGCCAGCCCTCGACGATCACCGGGCCGAGGTCGACGTAGCCGATGCTGAACGGGGAGAAGGCGTCGGTGCGGTAGGGCGGCTTCGGCTCGAAGTGCTGCGTCGTCCAGGACCAGACTGTTCCGGACGTGGGCAGCGGGACGTCACGGACGTCGACACCCGCGCACATCGGGCAGGAGCCCATTGCGGGGAAGACGTGTGCCCCGCATGCATCGCACCCGGAGCCCATGAGCGTGACGGGATCCACGGACGCGAACAGCGTCTCGTCGATGACCCGCATTCTCCGGCTCCTCTCGCTCCTGATGCTTCAGTGCTGCTGGTGTGTCAGTCCGACAGGTGGATGAGCGCCTTGCCGAGATTGGCGCCGTTGAGCAGCCCCTCGAGCCCCGCCCCCGCATTCTCGATCCCTTCGAAGACGGTCGCACGGTCAACCAGCTCACCGCTGGCCAGCCAGCCGCTCACCCGCTCCTCGAACTCCGGGCGCAGGGCCTCGAAGTCGCGGACGATGAAGCCGCGGATGGTGACGCGGCGCAGGACGGCCTCGATCAGCTCGGCCATCGACGGCTGGTCCTTGGTGCCGAAGTTCGACACCGCACCGCACATGCTGATTCGGCCATGGATGGCCATCGTGTGCAGGCCGTACACAAACTGCCAGCCACCGACGTTGTCGAAGAACAGGTCGATGCCGTCCGGGAAGGCATCCCCGAGAGCCGCGCGGACATCCGCCGATCGGTAGTCGATGGCTGCGTCGAACCCGCACTCGTCCGTGAGCCATGCGCACTTCTGCGCACCGCCGGCGCTGCCGACGACCCGGCTCGCGCCCAGCAGCCTCGCGAACTGCCCGGCCATGCTGCCCACCGCTCCACCGGCACCGGTGACGAAGACGGTCTCGCCCGGCCTGAGCTCACCGACCGGCAGCAGGCCCGCGTACGCCGTGAAGCCGGTCTGGCCCATCGCGCTGAGCCACGAGGTGGCCGGCGCCTTGGCCAGGTCGCAGACGGTCGCCGCGGCGTCGTCGACGACGGCGTACTCGCGCCAGCCGGAGCGGTGCCGGACGGTTGCGCCGACCGGGATGCTGGTCGACTCGGACTCGACCACGATGCCGATCGCGGAGCCGTCGAGGGGCCCGCCAATCTCGAAGTTCGTCGTGTACTGCTTCTCGCCCGGATCCATGCGCCCGCGCGTGGACGGGTCGACGCTCATGTACTGGTTGCGCACCAGCACGGTGCCCGGGGTGAGCGCGGGCAGCGGGATCGTGCCGAGAGTCAGGGCCTCGGCCACCTTCGTGCCCTCGGGCCGGCGGGCGAGCAGGACGGCAGTGGTCTCGTTCACGAGTTCGCCTCGCGCAGGGCCCGGGCCTCCGGCGTGCGGCCGACCCAGCCGGTGGCCTGGCGGTCGACGTCGATGATCTCGCCCTCGAACCAGTTGCCGTCGTCGTCGAACACCCCGTACTTCCCGGTCGCCGGGTCGTCCACCCGCACCAGGCCCACCTCGTTGACCGAGTAGACGTACTTGCTGATCGGGTGCTTGTAGACCTTGGCCATGCCGACTCCTTGGACGCTCGCACAAGTCCGGGACACGCAGACACTACACAACTTTACGCGGGGTACAGTAACTTTGCCGGCAGCCCCCATCCGCGGAGAGTGAGCATGCCGAATCCCCCCAACGCCCAGCAGGCGGCCCTGCCGTCGGCACTCGTCCAGATCGCCTACCGGGTCGATGATCTCGAGGCGGCTTGCCATGAGTGGGCCGAGCGGGTAGGCGCGGGGCCGTTCCTGTGCCGCGCGCACCTGCCGGTGGTCGCGACCCATGACGACCAGCCCGCGACCTACGACCACAGCGCGGCCTTCGGGCAGTGGGGGGCGCTCATGCTCGAGCTCATCCAGCTGCACGAGTGCGAGCCAGCGCCCATGCGCGAGGTGCTCGAGCACGACGCACCGGGCCAGGTGAACCACTTCGCCTGCTTCGTCGACGACCTCGAGGCGGCCAGCACGGCCCTGATCGAGCAGGGCATGCCACTGGTGATGTCGCTGACCACTTCGAGCGGGATGCCGGTGCGATTCCACGACGCCCGGCATGTCGTTGGCGGTCTTCTGGAGCTGTACGTCGGCACTCCCCACCTGCGCGGCTTCTACGACAAGGTCGCCGCCATGGCCGACGCATGGGACGGCAGCGACGTCGTCCGCTGGGTCGACGGGTCCTGATCCGTTTCTCCCGCGACGCGGGACAAGCGAGCGAGAACCCCCTTGATCGCTCAGCCATCGCTCATCTGTCCCGCGTCGCGGGAGAAACGGATCAGCGGTTGGTGAGTAGGGGGATCCCGTCGGCGGTCGCCCCGAGGATGTGGGCATGGTCATTGAAGGTGACCAGTGACAGCCCACGAGACCCGGACACCACGGTCGTGATCGAGGCGTTGACACTGACCCGGTTGAGCGCGACGACTCCTTCCGGATCGGCACCCAGCAGTCGCCCCGTGATGGCCGCCGTGACGCCGGCCGACGTGGTGACGACAGCATCGCACCCGCTCGGCAGTCCAGCCGCGACATCCGCCAACGCCGCCATGGCACCGTCGACGAAGGCCTGCCACCGTACGTCACCCGCGACCATCCACTCGGCCATCACGACGTCGAGGTGCGACTGGAACTCGCGGGAGGACATCCCTTCAGTCGCGCCCGCGCGCCCGAGGTGCGCCTCGACCGCCGCATGCGCGTCGAACTCGTCGAAGCGCGGATCGACCACCGTCGGCTCGACATCGAGCACCGCGCCGGCGATGGCGGCGGTGTGACGCTGACGCAGCAGGCTGCCGCTGACCAGCACTGGCGAGCGCAGCCCTCGGCGTGCGAGCTCCTGCCCGGCGACCTCGGCCTGGATGCGCCCGAGGTCGGAGAGTCGGTCGTAGTCGTCCGTCCCGAAACTGGCCTGACCGTGCCGCAGAAGGGCGATGACGGGCACGGTGATCGTCCCTACGAGACCAGGACGAGGGGCCGGGCGAGCAGCTCGGCCATCGTCTGCAGGTACTCGGCCGCCGGAGCGCCGTCGACCGCACGATGATCGAAGGTCAGGCTGAGCGTGAGCACCTGTGTGCGCACCCAGGTGTCGCCCTCCCACTTGCCGGAGTCGCGCAGGCGCCCCACCCCGAGGATGCCGACATTCCCCGGGTTGATGACGGGCGTGAACATGTCGACGCCGTACGTGCCCAGAGAGGTGACGGCAAAAGTGCCGCCCTCCAGCTCGTCGAGTCCGATCGTCCCGGCCCGGCAGCGTTCCGCGAGGTCGCGCGTGGCGCGCGCCAGCTCCGGAAGGGACAGCTGATCGGCATCGCGGATCACCGGCACCATGAGGCCGTTGGGAACGGCGACGGCAAGGCCCATGTGGATGCGCCCGAGCAGGTGGATCTCGTTCCCGGTGATGGTGGCGTTGAGGATCGGATGCTGGCGCAGCGCAATGGCGGCGGCGCGCACGACGAAGTCGTTGAGACTCGGGACGGGCACGCCGAGATCGGCGTACTGCTGCTTCATCCCAGCGCGGAGTTCGACGACCGCGTCCATGCCGACCTCGAACCCGTGAGTCAGCTGCGCCATCTCCGTCAGGCTCTGCTGCATGCGCGCCGCGATCGTGCCGCGCATGCCCTTCATCGGGATGATCGAGGCTGTCTCCTGCACGTAGGCGCCGGCGGCTGCCGGACTGTGCACCACCACAGCCGCGGCTGCAGCAGCCTGCGGGCTCGACGCTGCCGCTCGGACGTCGCTGCGTGACACGACTCCCGTCGGTGTGGAGATCGTGCTGGGATCGATGCCGGCCTCACGTGCATCGCGACGTACGAGGGGCGACGCGACCCGGGCAGGGGCGGCAGGAGCGCGCGACGCCGCATCCTCCACGTCCTCCGACACGATCCGTCCGCCCGGCCCGGTGCCGTGCACGGTGCCCAGGTCAACGCCCAGCTCGGCGGCAACCCGGCGCGCATTGGGCGAGATGAAGACTCGTCCGTCGGCGGAGGCCACCTCGAGGTCATCATCACCGCGCACGGTCGTGATGACGGCGACCTCCTCCATCGCGGAGGCTGGTGCGGCTGCCGGCGTTGCGACCGGCCCACCGCCTCCGCTCGCTGCGCCTCCGGGAGCGGGCTCGCCGTCGGCGAGCAGCCAGCCGAGGACGGCTCCGGGCTCCAGGGTCGTGCCGTTCGGAACCGCCCGGTGCAGGATGCCGTCGCCCTCTGCCTCAACATCGACATCGATCTTGTCGGTGGCCAGGCGGAGCAACGGCATTCCCGTCGTGACGACCGCCCCGTCGGCGAGCAGCCACTCGTCGACCGTGCCCTCCTCCATGGTGAGGCCTAGCTTGGGCAGGCGGATCTCGATCGCCACGGACTAGATCCTCTCGAGGAGTCGACGCACGGACTGCTCGATGCGGGCCGCGTCGGGAACGTAGGCGTTCTCGAGGATCGGAGCGTACGGAACGGGGGCGAAGGGAGCGGCGAGGCGCGCCACCGGGGCGTCGAGGTAGTCGAAGGCCTGCTCCTGGATCTGCGACGAGATCTCCGCGCCGATGCCCCCGAACTCCACCGCCTCGTGGACGATCAGCGCCCGGTTGGTCTTGCGAACCGAGGCCACGAGGGTGTCCGTGTCGAGAGGCTGAACCGTGCGCGGATCGATCACTTCGGCCGAGATGCCGTCGGCAGCGAGGGCCTCCGCCGCCTTCAGGGCCTCCGGAAGCATTCGGGCGATGGCGACGATGGTGACGTCGGTCCCCTCACGGGCGATGCACGCCTGGCCGAACGGGATGGCGTAGATCTCCTCAGGCACTGGGCCCTTGACGCCGAGCATCTTCTTCTGCAGCACGACGATGGTGGGGTTGTCATCGCGGATCGCGCCGACGATGAGTCCCTTCGCGTCGTGGGGAGTCGCCGGCAGCGCGACCTTCAGGCCGGGCACGTGGGCAAGCCAGGCCTCGAGGCTCTGGCTGTGCTGGGCAGCGGCAGACATCCCGGCACCACCGGCCGTCGTGATGGTCAGCGGCACTGACACTGCCCCGCCGAACATGTACTTCATCTTCGCGGCCTGATTGAAGATCTGGTCCATCGCGACGCCGATGAAGTCCATGAACATCAGGTCGCATACCGGCCGCAGCCCGCGCGCCGCCGCGCCAACGCCGAGGCCGATGATCGCCTGCTCCGCGATCGGCGTGTCCTTGACGCGCGCATCGCCGAACTCGTCGAGCAGGCCGTCGAACATGTGGAAGACGCCGCCGTACCCCGCGACATCCTCGCCGATGAGGAAGACGTCCGGATCCTCCGCCATGATCTGGTGCATGCCCTCGTTGAAGGCCTTGACGTAGGTCATTTCTCGGGTGGTCACGAGGTTCCTTCCGAAGCGCGGATCAGGCGTGGGGATCAGGACGTGTAGACGTCGTCGAGGATGTCGGCCGGATCAGGGTCCGGGCTGTTGCGGGCGAAGTCGATACCGTCCTGGATGTCTGCCTCGACCTCCGCCCAGATTCGCTCGAACTCCTCCGCCGTCGCAAGCCCGCGCTCGATGCCGATCGTCTCGATGAGGCGGATGGCGTCGCGGGACTTCCAGGCCTCGACCTCCGCGGGATCGCGGTACGGAATGCGCATCCCCTTGATGCCCTGGTGGTCGAAGAATCGGTACGTCTTGGCTTCGATCAGGGTCGGGCCCTCACCGCGCTTGGCTCGCGCGACCGCCTCCAGGGCCACCTCCCGAACGGCGAGCGCATCCATGCCGTCGACGATGACACCCGGGATGCCGTAGGAGGAGGCGCGCTCGGCGATATCCGTCAGGCGCATGTGCCGCTCCTGCGATGTGAATTCCGCGTACCCGTTGTTCTCGATGACGAAGATGCACGGGAGGTCCCACACGGCAGCCATGTTCACCGACTCGTGGAAGGCGCCGATGTTGGTGGCGCCGTCACCGAAGAAGGACACCGCGACTGTGCCGTCGCCGCGGTACTGCGAGGCGAAGGCGGCGCCGACGGCGATGGGAATGCCACCGCCGACAATCGCGTTCGCCCCCAGCATGCCGCGGTTCATGTCGACGATGTGCATGCTGCCGCCTCGGCCCTTGCAATAGCCGGTCGTCTTGGCGTATAGCTCGGCGAACATCGGACGGAACTCCGCACCCTTCGCGATCGCATGACCGTGCCCGCGATGGGTGGAGGTGATCTGGTCCTCGTCCGTGAGCACGGACATGACGCCCGCCGCTACCGCCTCCTGCCCGACGTACAAATGCAGGAATCCGGGCATCTCACCGGTCTCGACCAGCTTGCCCGAGGACTCCTCGAACCGGCGGATGCGCACCATCCGGCGGTGCAGGTCGAGAACGAGCTCGCGGGTCGCCGGCGTGACCCCGGCGTCCGTGGTTGTGGCCATCGGTGAACTCCCGGATAGAGGAAACGGCGCCTGCACTTTCGCGAATCAGACTATAGTAACTAGGACGTCCTCGTACATCTCCGGGAGCCGCCGTGATCCGTCGCATCCTCGTCGTCACGGGCGGCCACCGGGTGGCCATGGACGAGTTCCTCGGCGCGATCGCCGCCGTCTGCATCGAGCGCGGCTGGGTGTGGGCCCATGCGACCCAGCCCACCGCGCAGCGCTGGCTGACCGACGAGCTGGCGGGCCAGTGGGACGCGATCCTGCTGCACGACATCCCGGGCCTGCGTCTGAAGCGCGGCGCGGAGCCGATCATCGAGGGGCCGGATGCCCGGACAGCCGAGGATCTGGTGAACCTCCTAGACGCGGGTCAGGGTCTGGTCGTCCTGCACCACGCCATCGCGGGCTGGCCCGGCTGGGAGGGATGGGCCGAGGTCACCGGCGCGCGTTTCCACTACCGCCCGGGGCGGCTGCGCGGGGAGAACCTTCCCTCATCGGGCTACCGACTGGACCGCTTCACCATCTCCCCCGTGGCCGAGCACCCGATCACCGCCGGCGTCGAGCCGTTCGAGGTCGACGACGAGCTGTACTTCATACCGGTGCTGAATGACCGCATCCGACCACTGCTGGAACAGGACGCCGACATGGACGGCGGCCTGTTCCAGGACACGTGGGACGAGGTGACGAACGGCACCTCGACTGGCGTGACCTGTGCCGGACGCCCGGC
>JBIIJX010000212.1:0-4137 GCA_044233495.1 Candidatus Nanopelagicales bacterium | reverse complement strand
CGCTCGGGATTCGTCCTCGGTCTTGCGAACTGTGTTTCAGGTCTCTCGGTGGGTCCCGTCATGGCGAGGCACGAATCGAGCACGACGGCACTGACACGACGGCACTGACACGACGCCACTGAGGGATGAGCCGCGGTGACGGGCTACCGATGAAGGGGGATTGGGGGACTGCCGATGAACAGGGCTCCGGTGCAGGAACCTGCTCGCCGACGGGGTGACCTCGTCGATCCCACGGCCATGCTCCGCATGGTGCGCTTCCTCATGACGCATCCGACCTGCGCGCAGATCTGCCAGGAGATCACCCTTGATCTGCTGGGCAAGCATCAGCCGCGCAGCGTCATACTCGCCCTGTTCGGCGCTGACGGCGCTCTCCACATCGTCGGCGAATTCGGCGTCCCTCCCGACGAGCCGCTGTCCATGAGCGCCGTCTCCCTGTGGGACGGGCAGCCCATGGCGGACGCAGTCCGCACCGGCGAGGCGGTGCTCATCGAGGACTCTGTGAGCCTGCTGAACCGGCCGGAGCGCATCCTGGGGCTCGGTGCGGAGGCAGGGGCACTCGTGGCGTGGCCACTGTCCCTCCCGAGCCAGCGCGTCGGCGTGCTTCAGGTGACGTTCTCCGAGCCGCCCGACACGACGAGGCTGCGAGCAGACCTCACGGGGGTGGGCGAAGCGCTGGCGCTGTACCTGTCCCTCCTGACGAGTATCTCGGCCCTGCCGGATCGGGCAGTCGAGGCCCTCGGTTCCGTCGGCACCGAGCGGACCCTGCCACTGGCCGACTTCGCCACGCTGCATCTGCGTGGAGCGGGTCGCAAGCCCGCGCCCAGCAGACTTTCGGCACGTCAGCAGGAGACCCTCAACTTGATGGCGCAGGACCTCACCAACGCCCAGATCGCCAAACGCATAGGTTTCAGCGAGTCCACGGTGCGTCAGGAGACGATGGTGATCTACCGGTACTTCGGCGTGGGGGGACGCCACGAGGCCGTGGTGCAGGCGCGAGCCCGCGGAATGCTCACAAGCGGCTAGTTCTCGACACTCGTTGCGGCGCAGGTGCGACGTATCCTGCAGATGTGGTCCATCCACGATCGGGATCCATAGTCGCAGCGGCCAGCGCTGCACTGGTCGTCATGGGCGCCGTAGGAATCGCCGCACACGAGTGGCGTCAGACCGATGCCGCGTCAGTGCCGGCTGCCGGTGCTCGACCGGTCAACAGCAGTACCGGCCCGTCGTCGAATGCGCGACCTGAGGCAGCGCCCACGACACCGATGAGGCCTGGAGCCGAACCTTCACGTGAGCCGACCGCCGAACTCATGGATGAGCGCCTGCCGGCTCCACGCACGGTGCGCATCCCCGGGATCGGTGTCGCGACGCGCATCGTCCCGGTCGGCCTGCACCGGGATGGGGTCCTGGCGATCCCGGAAGACGTCTCGCTCGTGGGCTGGTACGAGCTGGGAGTCCCCCCCGGCGCGGATCGGGGCTCGGCGGTGCTCGTCGCCCATCGTGACGGCCGTGGACAGGGGCGCGGGGTGTTCTACGATCTCGGGCGCCTCGACGTCGGGGACGAGCTCACGGTGCGCACGTCCTCGGGCGCGTCCCTCGGCTTCCGCGTCGTCGCTCGTGAATCAATCCGCAAGCAGAGCCTTCCCTACGAGGAGCTCTTCGCGGCCGACGGGGCGCCGCGCCTGACCCTGATCAGCTGCGGCGGAGCGTACGTCCCGGACCGCGGCGGATACCAGGACAACGTCGTCGTCACGGCAGTGCCCGTGCCACCATCGCCGGAAAGCCGGACCTGACCGACTCCCGTCGACTCCTGTGACTCGTGTGGGGTCCTGTGGTCTCGGCGCCGGGGCTTTGGTCCCGACTTCCTCGGATGTCGTGGACGACGTCGGGGTGCCGGAGCACAATGGTGGGAGCTGGACGCTCATCCGTTGCTATCGGTGAAGGAGCGCATGATGAAGACCCCCGATTCCGGCAAGAACCGCCTCAGCCGAACGGCTGCCAAGGAAGTCCCCCACCGATCCCATGAGCGCTTCTACTCCGCTCGGGCCGACGTGAAGAGGGCGTGCGAGGACCTCCTCCACCTGCTGCGCACGTCACCCGCGCACGACCTCGTGGTACGCGATTTCGTCACCGCCGTCGACCGCCTCATGCAGGAGCTCCACCAGGTGTCACCGGATGAGCCCAAGGCTCGCGCGCACGTGCGCGAGATGGGCAAGGAGGCCCAGCATCTCCAGGTGGCCGAGACGTGGGTGGCGGCTGCCGACCGCGTCCTCGAACGACTGGGTGCGCGTGCCAACCACCGGATGCGCGACGAGCTCCTCGAGGGCCAGGAGCGGGTGATGTGGTGCGTGCGGGCCCAGCACTGGGACGGCGAGCTGACGTCCACCACAACTCAGTTGCAGCATGTGGTGCAGCAGGCGGAGGCGCACGCCGCCCGCGTGGCGTCCTGATCGGCAGTCAGGAGAGTCGACCCACCGGCAGGCGGGTTTCGACGACCTGACCGCCGGAGACCTCCACGCGGTACGCGGCCGCGTCCGGGTAGGCCGCAGGATCGTCGCAGACCACCTCGACCGGGTCGCTGCCCTCGTACAGCAGCCCGATCCGATCGTCGGTCGCGAAGGTTGTCGGCAGGTCACCCGAAGCCACCAGCTGGTGGGTCAAGGGGCGTCGTTGGGCCTCGGAGTCGTAGTGGACGGCGTTGCCGAAGGGCACCAGACCCAGGCCGTTGTCCGCCAGCCGGAGCTCGATTCCGAAGGAGTCCGTAGGGCCGCCGACATGCCAGCAGATGGAGCCTGCACTGACCCCTGCCATCACTGCACCGCGTTCCCATGCGTCGTGCATGGCCTCGTCGACCCCATGGAGCCGCCACAGCGCCAGCAGGTTCGCCACGCTGCCCCCGCCGACCCAGATGACGTCAGCAGCCGCCAGTGCTTCCTGCGGTGGGCGGTTCGGCTGCGGGAACAAGGCCAGGTGGTCGAGGTCGCAGCCGGCGTTGGACATGGCCGAGTACATCGTCGCCAGGTAGGCGGGATCGTCGCCGCTCGCCGTGAGGACGAAGCACACGCGCGGACGCGTGCGACCCGACAGCTCCAGGGCGCGCTTCAGGGTGCCACCGGGGCGCACGACACCCCACAGGCCGGTGCCGACGAATCCGCCGCTGGTCGCCAGGATGCGACGGGTGGGAGCCATGCCCCGCATTGTGCCCGGTTGACCCATGCATCCGTCGGGTGGTGGCGGGCTGGCCCGCCGTGGCACCGCTCGCTAGCATCCGAAGGACGCCTGCTGGCAGAACGGCTGACGGCGCGTCCACCGGCTCCGGCCGGCGTGCTGGAGGTCCCCTCGTGATCCTCGACGCGTCCGACGTCCCCGCCTCGCTCCCCTCGGACGATGATGCCGCGCGCATGCATCGCGCCGATCCGGCCATGGTCGAGCAGATGCTGGCCTATGTGTCCGACCGCCTCCTCGAGGCCGAGGCGCCGCTCGACGGGCTGGCCGACCGTCAGCACCTGGCGGCCGCTCTCGAGGGAATCATGACCGAGTCAGGACGAGACTTCCGTGAGGTGCTCGCCATCTATCAGAACGACCTCGCACCGACTGTGCTGTCGGCCGACAGTCCCCGCATGTTCAGTTTCGTGCCGTCGGCGCCGACGAAGGCCTCGCTGCTCTTCGACATGGTGGTGTCAGCGTCCTCCCTCCAGGGCATCTCGTGGTTCGAGGCAGCGGGTGCGGTCATGGCCGAGAACCAGGCCCTGCGCGTCCTCGCCGACCTGATCGGCCTGCCGTTGGAGTCAGGCGGGGTGTTCGTCTCGGGCGGTTCGGCCGCCAATCTCTCTGCCCTCGTCGTCGCGCGAGACACCATGCGGCGCCGACGTCGCGACGCGAAGCTTCCCGACATCCCACTGCGGGTCGTCGTCAGCGATCAGGCCCACTCCTCGATCGCGAACAGCCTCAACGTGACCATGATGAATGCGCTGGTCATCGACACCGTGCCCACGGACGGTGTGCTCACCGGCCAGGCCATCCGCAGTGCGCTGGCGGCAGACCCGGACCCGACTGACATCTGCGCTGTCGTGGCAACATCAGGAACGACCAATGCGGGGATCATCGACGACATCGCGTCGATCGGTGATGTTGCTCGCG
>JBIIJX010000253.1:0-3301 GCA_044233495.1 Candidatus Nanopelagicales bacterium | reverse complement strand
GGGCGCAGGACCTCGGCTGTGACGGATGGGCGTGGGCGAATGTGCAGCCATGGTTCGAGGCGATGAGGGTGTCGCTTACGCCGTGCCCGCGGGACTGGTACACGCCGATGGATCGGGCGCTGGAGGTGGCGGCGGGTGCCCGCGGAATGCAGACGGACGTCGACACCTACACCCCGGAAGCCGGCGTGGGCTCCGTCTACCTCAGCGCCTCCATGACGCAGCGACAGTCGAGCGGCGAGGCCTGGCTCGATCCGGCTCGGCGACGCCCGAACCTCACCGTCAGGCCGGACTCGTGGGTCGACCGCATCCTGTGGGACGGCACGCGGGCGGCCGGGGTGGCCCTCGTGGGGGGCGAGCAGATTCCTGCCGACCACGTCATCGTCTGCGGGGGCACCTTCGAGAGCACGGCGGTCCTCCTGCGCTCCGGGGTCGAGAATCCCGCATTGGGCCGGAACCTGCGCGATCACTCGGCGGCGAGCATCCGAGTCCTGCTCAAGCCGGAGTACAAGAGCAACGACATGTCGGTGCCGTGCATCAATGTGGTGCTCCGGACCTCGTCCTCCGTGGCGCAGGATGACATCCACCTGCTGCCCATGCATGGCTCGATGGATGGCGGCGCCACCGATGCGCTCGTGATGGCGGCGGTCATGACCGTACGCTCGGAGGGATCAGTGGCCCTGGATCCTGCGAACCCGACGGGCCATCCCGTGATCGACCTTCACATGCTCACCGGTCCTGGGGATCGCACCGTCATGCGCGAAGCCGTCCAGCTCATGGTCGAAGTCCTGCAGGGCCCCGGGTTCGCGGAGATCGTCGACAGGATCGTGCTCGACGAGGAGGGCACCTCTGTCGAGGCCCTGCGTGACGAGGCTGTTCTGGACGACTGGATCCGACGCAAGCTCGGTGACTACTTCCACGCATGCGGCACCTGCCGCATGGGACGCGCTGATGATCCTGCGGCCGTGGTCGACCTCGACGGAGCCCTGCTGGGACGCAGTGGCGTGCACGTCATCGATGCCTCGGTCATGCCGGATGTGCCGGCCGCCAACACGCACTGGCCCACGGCCATGTTGGCGGAGCGACTCACCGCTCGATTGATGGGGCGCGATCTGGCCGACGTGACTTTCCCGGACGTCTCCTGATCGGCATCACCCGGGGTGCGAGCGCCCGCCAGTTCATGTCCCGGACAGCCGCCTTGACGACACCCGTGCCGTAGCTGGCGTCGTCGAGAACGCGCATCGCGGCGTAGAGGGGAAGCGGGATCCGATCTCGGACCTTCCACCAGTCCGTGATGACCGGAACGGCCATGCAGCTCACGGCCAGGCGTGCGGCGGGTGACGTGGGACGCACGGCGAGGGCCACGCATGCGGCCGCTCCGACCGGCCACCATTCGCGCCGCAAGGCATGGCCGAGCCCCCGGGCGTCGTTGCCCCACCCGCGCAGCGCGGTGTCGACCGCTGCCGCTGCCGCCGCTGATTGGCTTGCCGACCGGAGGCTGGCCTGCAGGACCCCGGCGGTGATGGCGACGGGCACCAGTGCAGCGACCGGCCGACCAGCGACCAGCAGGCCCAACGAGGTGGCATCCAGCACTGATGGGCGCCAGGGTGCCAGTCGGCCCGGGTGGCGAGAGGCGAGGGCGGAGACCGAAGTGCCGTAGCCGAACCGCTGACGCATCCAGCCCGACCAGGTCGCACGGTTTCGGTGCAGCACGACCACAGCGGGGTCGTACCGGACGATCGCGCCCTCGTCCACCATGCGCCAGACGAGGTCGACGTCCTCGCCCAGTCGCAGGGACTCGTCGAACAGATGACGTCGCAGCATGTCTGTTCGTGCCACGAAGGCGGCTCCGGGCACGTACCCGACTCGTGCTCTGGGTCGAACCACGGCCCTGGCGGGGCCCATGTCGAGAGTCCCGCGCACCGATTCGTAGCGGTCGATCCACGACTGGCCCGCAGGCGAGGAGGCTATGCGGGGTGCGACCAGCATCACCGAGGCATCATCGAAGTGCCAGAGGGCCGACGACGGCCAGTCACCCGTGGCAGAGACGTCGCTGTCAAGGAAGGCGACGAACTCCGTCCGAGTCGCTGCCAGGGCGGTGTTGCGCGCGGCCGCCGGACCCTGATTGCGCGCATGGGCGATCAGGGTGGCTCCGAACTCCGTCGTCAGCTCCTCGATCGCCGCCGCGTTCGGGGATCCGTCGTCCACGACGATGATGCGACGACCGCGAACCGATTCCAGGGCCACTCGGAGTCCCTCGACGTCGTCATAGACGGGAATGGCGACCGTGAGTGCGGCGTCATGCCGGTGATCTGCCGTTGGGGCCACGGGCGGACATGGGTGGATGAGGCCGCGGTCGAGCAGGGCCCGAACGGCACGCGGTTCGAACAGCGCAGCGTCGCGGGGGCCCGCCTGCAGGCCTCGGATGACCGCGGACGCGGCTGGCGCCAGCATGCTGAGCCGCCAGGGAGATCCGCCCGCGATCACGCGCCCCTGTGACCACGACCGGACTTCGGTGTCCAGCGCGAGCAGGGTCACGGCTGCTTGAGCTGGTCCGCGAGCAGACGGCTCGATTCGCGAAGGATCACACCGAGGTCGGCGTCGGCCTCCATCAGCCAGCGCTCGTAGGCGGACAGCGCCATGCCGTGCGCCACGTGGCTGATGAGGATCGGCAGGTGGTCGGTGATGCGTGTGTGCGTGCGCCGAGCGACGAACTCCGCGACCACTGCGCGCCATTCGGCATGCCGCAGTGCTGCGTGCGCCTGCAGCTCGGGAACGGTGAGGATGAGCGTGATGCGTCGGCGATGCGAGGGCATGACCTCCGGCGGGAAGGTGTTGAACTCGATGATCTCGCGCACGATCGTCGTCATGATGGGTTCGTCCGCGGGTGCAGCGAGCAGGGCCGTGCGGAACCTGCCCAGGCCTTCGGCGAACTGCCCCCAGGGGATGTCGGCCTTCGCCGGGAAGTAGCGGAAGAGCGTCCGCCTGCCGATCCCGGCCCGCTCGGCGATCTCCTCCGTGGTGGTGGCTTCGTAGCCGCGCTCCTCGAACAGGGCGAAGGCCGCCGACTCGATGGCCGCGTGGCTCGTGGCGGGGGGACGTCCGCTGCGCAGCTGCGAAGGCACCCTTGATTATGGCACGCAGTGCCAATAGAGTGCGGCACACTCGAGGAGGGAGTCCCATGAGCGATCTCACCGCGCCGGACCAGACGGGTCCGTCAAGCACTGCTCACATTGCGCCGGACCACGCGGGTTCGTCGGAGGAGGACGTCGTCGACCTGATCGAGGACGTCTCGATCGACGGT
>JBIIJX010000210.1:0-4178 GCA_044233495.1 Candidatus Nanopelagicales bacterium | reverse complement strand
ACCACCACTCCGCGTCTGAAGGCGCGGTACCGCGCGGAGATCATTCCCGCCCTGCGCGAGGAGTTCGCCTTCGCCAACATCATGCAGGTCCCGACCGTCACCAAGGTCGTGGTCAACATGGGTGTGGGCGACGCCGCGCGTGACTCCAAGCTGATCGAGGGCGCTATCCGTGACCTCACCGACATCACGGGCCAGAAGCCCCAGGTCACCAAGGCGCGCAAGTCCATCGCACAGTTCAAGCTTCGCGAGGGACAGCCGATCGGGGCTCACGTCACCCTGCGCGGTGACCGCATGTGGGAGTTCCTCGATCGACTTCTGTCGGTCGCGCTGCCGCGAATCCGTGACTTCCGGGGCCTGTCTCCCAAGCAGTTCGACGGTCGCGGCAACTACACGTTCGGCCTCAACGAGCAGTCGATGTTCCATGAGGTCGACCAGGACAAGATCGACCGGGTACGTGGCATGGACATCACCGTCGTGACGACCGCGCAGAACGATGAGGAAGGCCGCGCCCTGCTTCGCCTTCTCGGATTCCCCTTCAAGGAGGCCTGAGCCACATGGCGAAGAAAGCGCTGATCCAGAAGCAGCAGAAGACCCCCAAGTTCAAGGTGCGTGCCTACACGCGGTGCAACAAGTGCGGCCGCCCGCACGCCGTGTATCGCAAGTTCGGCCTGTGCCGAGTGTGTGTACGTGAGATGGCGCATGCCGGCGAACTGCCGGGTGTGACTAAGAGCAGCTGGTAAACCACGACGCTGAAGGTCCGCGAACGCGGAAACCGCAGCGAGGAAGGCCGTAGGCCACAGACATGACAATGACCGACCCGATCGCGGACATGCTTGCGCGACTGCGCAACGCGAACTCCGCGTACCACGATTCCGTGGCCATGCCGCACTCGAAGATCAAGGCGAGCATCGCCGAGATCCTCCAGCGCGAGGGCTACATCGCCGGCTGGAACGTCGAGGACGCCGAGGTGGGCAAGACGCTCACCCTGAACCTCAAGTACGGGCCCTCCCGCGAGCGCTCAATCGCCGGCCTCCGCCGCGTGTCCAAGCCGGGCCTTCGCGTGTACGCGAAGAGCACTGCGCTGCCGCGCGTGCTCGGTGGGCTGGGCATTGCGATCCTGTCCACGTCGTCGGGTCTGCTCACCGACCGTCAGGCTGCACAGAAGGGCGTAGGCGGGGAAGTCCTCGCCTACGTCTGGTAGGAGGCAACCATGTCGCGAATCGGACGCCAGCCAGTCGCCATCCCCTCGGGAGTCACGGCGACCATCGACGGCCGTGATCTGACTGTCACGGGCCCGAAGGGCACCCTGAGCATGACGATCGTCGAGCCGATCATCGTCACGCAGGAAGACGGCAACCTCGTGGTCACCCGACCGAACGACGAGCGGGACGCCAAGGCTCGACACGGTCTCACCCGCACGCTCGTGGCGAACATGGTCACCGGCGTGACCACGGGATACGAGAAGGGCCTGGAGATCGTCGGCACCGGCTACCGCGTAGCTGCGAAGGGAACGGATCTCGAGTTGCTGCTGGGGTTCAGCCATCCCGTCGTCGTCGCCGCCCCTGAGGGGATCAGCTTCGAGGTCGAGAGCCCGATCAAGTTCAAGGTCAAGGGCATCGACAAGCAGAAGGTCGGCGAGGTAGCCGCGAACATCCGCAAGATCCGCAAGCCGGAGCCTTACAAGGGCAAGGGCGTGCGGTACGAGGGCGAGGTCGTTCGCCGCAAGGCCGGAAAGGCGGGTAAGTGATGAGTTCCTTCGCCCCGAAGCTGGGCTCCCGGACCCGCACAGCCGTGGGCCGTGCTCGTCGTCACCTGCGTGTCCGCAAGAAGGTGTCGGGTACCACGGCGCGTCCTCGCATGGTCGTGACTCGGTCTGCTCGCCACATGGTCGTGCAGGTCGTCGACGACACCCAGGGGGTGACGATCGCGTCGGCGTCGACCATGGAGGCCGACCTGCGTGGCGCATCCCAGGACAAGACGGCCAAGGCCCGCAAGGTGGGTCAGCTCGTTGCCGAGCGTGCCAAGAAGGCAGGCGTGGAGGCTGTGGTCTTCGACCGTGGCGGCAACAAGTACCACGGTCGAGTTGCGGCCGTCGCCGACGGTGCTCGTGAAGCCGGCCTGTCCCTCTAACGACGTACGAACTTCCAGGAAGAGGTAGTCCAGATGTCAGAAACGTCGCGCCGCAGTGGTGGTGGTGGCGATCGCCGGGAGCGGAAGGATCGCGCCCCCCGCGAGGAGAAGTCGCAGTACGTCGAGCGGGTCGTAGCCATCAATCGCGTGGCCAAGGTCGTCAAGGGCGGCCGGCGCTTCAGCTTCACCGCGCTGGTCGTGGTGGGAGACGGCGATGGCATGGTCGGTGTCGGCTATGGCAAGGCCAAGGAGGTGCCCGCCGCGATCGCCAAGGGCGTGGAGGAGGCCAAGAAGCACTTCTTCCGCGTGCCGCGCATCCAGGGCACCATTCCGCACCCCATCGTGGGTGAGGCGGCCGCCGGAGTCGTCATGCTGCGTCCGGCCTCGCCGGGTACCGGCGTGATCGCCGGAGGTCCTGTGCGCGCCGTGCTGGAGTGCGCGGGCATCCACGACATCCTGAGCAAGTCCATGGGCTCTGACAACGCGATCAACATCGTCCACGCGACGGTGGCGGCCCTCAAGGGGCTCGAGTCTCCGGAGGCTGTGGCAGCGCGTCGTGGCCTGCCTCTGGAGGACGTCGCCCCGGCTGCGCTGCTCCGGGCCCGTGCGGGAGCGGGTGCATGATGGCACGACTGAAGGTCACCCAGAAGAAGTCCGAGATCGGCGGGACGAGCGTCCAGCGCAACACCCTGCGTTCCCTGGGGCTCAAGCGCATCGGCGACACCGTCGTCAAGGAGGACCGTCCTGAGATTCGAGGGATGGTCAACCGTGTCTCGCACCTTGTCGTCGTCGAGGAGGTCGACTGATCATGACTCTCAAGGTCCATCACCTGCGTCCGGCCCCCGGGGCCAAGACCGCCAAGACCCGCAAGGGCCGGGGTGAGGCTTCCAAGGGCAAGACCGCCGGCCGCGGCACCAAGGGCACCAAGGCCCGGTACCAGGTCCCAGCCAACTTCGAGGGCGGGCAGATGCCGCTGCACATGCGGCTGCCCAAGCTCAAGGGCTTCAAGAACCCGGCCAAGGTCGAGTTCCAGGTCGTCAATGTCGCTGCGCTCGGTCGGCTGTTCCCCGATGGTGGAACGGTCGGTGTGGCGGACCTGGTCGACAAGGGAGCAGTCCGCAAGGGCCAGCCCGTGAAGGTCCTCGGCCTGGGCGAGATCAGTGTCGCTCTTTCCGTGAGTGCGGATGCCTTCTCCGAGTCGGCACGCGACAAGATCGTCGCTGCCGGCGGCTCGGCCACGGTCCTCTAGTACCGTGGGGGCTCCCCCCCAACGAGACCGCATGACCCACGGACGAGCAGGAGGCTAGGTGCACATCAGTGCGTTCGGCGCTGCCCTGCGTACGCCGGATCTGCGCAAGAAGATCCTCTTCACCCTGGGCCTTCTCGCGATCTACCGTCTGGGCTCAGTCCTGCCCACTCCCGGGGTCGACTATGCCGCGATCCAGCGATGCATCGACATCGTGCAGGACAACTCGGTCTACGCGCTGATCAACCTGTTCTCCGGGGGCGCGCTCCTGCAGCTGTCAGTGTTCGCGCTCGGGATCATGCCCTACATCACCGCGAGCATCATCCTCCAGCTGCTCACGGTCGTCATTCCGCGGCTCGAGACGCTGAAGAAGGACGGGCAGGCCGGGCAGGCGAAGATCACGCAGTACACGCGCTACGTGACCATCGGCCTCGCGATCCTGCAGTCCACGGCCATCATCTCCCTGGCGCGCACCCCCGGCGCCCTGTTCAGCGGCTGCAACGAGGCTGTCATCCCCAATGACTCGGTGTGGGTCATCCTGGTCATGATCACGGTCATGACCGCGGGCACGGCCGTGATCATGTGGTTCGGCGAGCTCATCACCGAACGGGGCGTCGGCAACGGAATGTCGGTGCTGATCTTCACGTCGATCATCGCCACCATCCCGGCCCAGTTCGCCTCGATCTACGGCAGCCAGGGGATCTTCGCGTTCACCATGACGCTGCTGGTGGGGCTGGCCGTTGTCGCCTTCGTCGTCTTCGTCGAGCAGGCTCAGCGCCGTATTCCCGTCCAGTACGCCAAG
>JBIIJX010000125.1:0-7058 GCA_044233495.1 Candidatus Nanopelagicales bacterium | reverse complement strand
ACGACCTTGGGGACATTGTCGAAACTGCCCCCTGATCAGGTGGAATGCCATACCCACCCTGTGGACGAAAATTTGTGGACGTCATTCGCGACCTGTTCACGCGCATGTCACACAAGGTGCCGTGCGTCGTCGATGAGGGCGCGCACCGAGGCATCGAGGTCCTCCGGCAGATCCGCGAGGTCGAACCACCGGAGGTCGTCCGACTCCTCGCTGCGCACGGCCTGGGCCCCATTGCCGACCCACGCGACGTACTGCACGTCGAGGTGCACGCTCGGACGACCTCCGCACGGCACCGGGTGCCTGTCCAGGCGCACGGGGAGTTCTGAGATGGCCATGGCGTCGATACCGCTCTCCTCGCGGGCCTCACGCAGCGCGGCGTCCCGCACGGTGGCGTCGCCCTGCTCGTTGTGACCACCCAGTTGGAGCCAGCGCCCCACCTTGGGATGCAGGGTGAGCAGCACGCGCGTGCGCGCCACGTCCAGCACGAGGGTGCTGGAGGTCAGGTGTCCGTCGACGCAGGTTCGGGCCATACCGTCCGGGTGCTCAGCGAGGAACGCGAGATAGGAGTCGCGCAGGATCCGCTGCGACGGGTCCGCGTGGCTCCACTGACGCAGCATCGATCCGGCATCCGCGTGGAGATGGGCGAGTGCGGGCGCACGGCCATCAGCACTCATGGCTCGCACTCACTCGTCGTCGATCCCGAACTCCAGCTCCGCGGAGCTCTCCTCAAGGAAGCCCAGCGGGTCGGCGAGGTCTGCCGGGCCCGGAAGGAGGTCCGGATGGGCCCACAGCGCATCGCGCGCCTGCGCGCCGCGCCCCGCCCGAACGACGGCGAACAAAGTTGCGGCCTCACGCGCGAGGCGGGGTCGCAACTCCATGCCGATCAGTGTGCTGAACGTCTTCTCGGCAGGACCCCCGGCCGCACGTCGTCGGCGCATCGTCTCGCGCAGCTGGACGACGGAGGAGAGCCGTTCGTTCACGGCACTGTCCACGACGTCATCGACCCAGCCTTCGACGAGCGCCAGCAGTGTCTCCAGCCGGGCGATGGCCGCCTTCTGCTCCTCGGTGTCCTGAGGCTGCAGCAGGCCGCTGCCCATGAGCTCCTGAAGGCCCTCCGGTCTCGTGAGGTCGATCTCCCCCATCGCCTCCTGCAGCCGCTCCTGGTCGACACGTACCCCACGCGCGTACTCCTCGACCGCACCGATGATGCGCGGTCGCAGCCAGGGCACATGCGCGAACAGTCGCTGGTGCGCGGACTCCCGCAGGGCCAGGAAGACTCGGACGTCGTCGGCGGCCACGCCAAGTCCCTCGCCGAACCGCACGACGTTGCCGGGCAGGAGCGCAGGCTGCGCGGAATCGGTGAGCGGGATGCCGATGTCCGAGGACCCGAGGACGTCGGTCGCGAGCCCTGCGAGGGCCTGGCCCAACTGCAGGCTGAACGCCGCGGCGCCGAGCTGCTGCATCATGCCCAGCATGGGGGCCATCATCTGCGCGAACTCCGGCGGCAGGCCCTCGGGCAGCATCGCGCGCAGCTGCTCGGGCAGGCTGTCCTGCAGGGTCGCGAGGTCCATCTGCCCCGCGTCGGGCATCGACTGGCCCACGACCTGCTGCATGTGCTCGGCGATCGGCTGCACCACCAGCCGCCAGGTCGGGAGGGTCACCTCGAGCCATTCCGACCGGCTCCACGCGAGGGGCGGTGCGCTGACGGCGGGGAACGTGACGACGGGGTCCAGCCACACGTCTGCCAGGTGCACGGCATCCACGACGGCGCGCCGCTCGGCATCCGTCACGGACGGGTCGCCCGCGGAGACGAGAGCCTTGCGCGCGACGTCCGACACCATGGCCCAGTTGACCGGGCCGCCTGCGTCCGGTCCGGTCTGGCCGGCCTGGAGCATGGCGCCGAGCTGCTGCAGGGCCGCGCCCAGGTTGGCCATGTCGAAGCCGCCGGGCTGACGGGGGTCGCCGTCGTCACCGAGTCCGAAGCCGAAGGGCATGCTCATGGCTCAACGGTAACCCCCCGTCGACCGAGCGCCAGACATGCGAAGGGGAGGCGACCTTCGGTCGCCTCCCCTTACAGCTCGCAAGACTCGCGAGATCGAGCGAGTGCTAGGCCTTGCCCAGGATCCGGGTCACCTTGGTGCCGCAGACCGGGCAGATGCCCTTGGCGAAGCGGCGACCGTTGGTCTCCTCGACGTGTCCGGTGAACTCACGCTTCTCCTTGCACTTCACGCAGTACGCCTCGCCGGTGTAGCTCTCGGCCATCGGGCCCTCCTGTATTCCGTCAGAACCGCGTGGCCGCGGTCGGCAGCGTGCGCCGCCTGGGGTCTTCTTCACCCTAGGGCAGTGAACCTGCCCGCCCGGACACGCCACGGGCGCCGAGCGGGGCAACACGCGAATTTTTCTCGGATAAAACGGTCATATTGGACTTTAGGCGTACCAGGACAGGCACCACGTCGTCGCTGGGGCGGCTCCCCAGTCGGCCCGGGTGGGTAGCAGCACCCGGGCCTGCGGACCGCACAGACGCTGTGCGCGGGCGCGCAACTCGGTCCGACCGGGGTAGGCGTCGTAGAAGGCGGTCCACACGATGAGGGCGTCGACCTGCCACCGGGGCCGGGTGTCGCACGACGTCGCGATCGTGACGTCGACCGTCCGGCGCCCACGCACCCCCGGAGTGCAGTAGCGCAGGTCGGAGCGGCTGCGCGCACTCAGGTCGGCCAGCGGCCGGGTGAGCACGGCCACCTCGCGGCGGCCTGCATCACCAACGGCCACGGCGACGGCGCCGCAGACCAGTGCCGGGGTCGCGCCCTGGACACCGAAGTAGCGCGACTCCACGCTCAACGGCTCGCGCACCACCCCCGCCACGGGCCTATTGATCCCGACCTCGTTCCACACGCCGAGCAGGCTGCAGCTCTGCGCGGCATACGCGAACGGGTCTGCTGAGTCAGCAAGCTCCTCGACCCGTGTCACCTCGAAGGTGTGCGGCCTCGTGCACTCGACCACCACCGGAGCCGCGAAGAATCCCGAGGCTCGGAGTTCCTCGGCCGGCAGGTCCAGGCACTGGCCCACGGCCGGCACCGGCGCTGAAAGGTCGTCGTCCGCCGCCGCGGGTCCGGCGACGAGGATCGCGGCGGCCCCGGCGACCACGACGAGGGACAGGCCGGCCCGGAGGGCTGCGGCATGCCCGGTCGATCGCCCTGGTGCCACGTCACCTCCCACGCGCCCGGCGCACGGGCACCCCTGATGATGACGGCCCGCGGTGGAAGGCACAACCGGATCGACGGCAGGATCCTCCTGTGACCCCCTACTCCGAAGAGCCGCTGCCCACCGTCGACCCGGATCAGCTCAGGGCGGATCTCGTCGCCCTGCTGTCCATCCCGTCCGTGAGCGGTTCAGCCGCCGAGCCCGACGTGCAGGCGTGGCTGGCTGAACGATGGTCCGGGGAGGGGCTCGACGTCGACCGATGGGACATCGACCTCGACGCCCTCACGGCCGATCCGCAGTTCCCGGGCATGGAGGTGGATCGGCATCATGCGCTCGGCGTGACCGCGACCTTGCACGGCACAGGAGGAGGCTCGACCCTGCTGCTCGATGGGCACACCGACGTCGTACCGCCAGGCGACCTCGACGCCTGGTCCGGTGACCCCTTCGCGGTGCGGGCGGTCATCGTCGACGGGCAGGAGAGGCTCGTCGCCCGCGGAGCGTCGGACATGAAGGCCGGGGTCGCGGCGATGTGGGCCGCGGTGCGCGCGGTCGCCGACTCGGGCATCTCCCTGCGCGGTGACGTCATCCTCGCGCCGGTCTCCGGAGAGGAGGACGGCGGCCTCGGCACCTTCGCACTGCTGAGGCACGGCGTTGGCGCCGACATGTGCATCGTGCCCGAGCCCACCGAACTGAACATCGTGCCGGGCAACGGCGGCGCGCTGACCTTCCGGCTCACGGTGCACGGCCTGGCCGCACACGCCTCGATGCGGACGTCCGGGGTCAGCGTGATCGAGAAGTTCATCCCCGTCTACCGGGCACTCGAGGCTCTCGAGGCGCGGCGCAACGCGGTCGTCGATCCGATCATGGATCGCTGGCCCATCGCGTACCCGCTGTCGATCGGCACCGTGCACGCGGGCGACTGGGCCTCGACCGTCCCGGACCTGCTCGTGGCCGAGGGCCGACTCGGAGTGGCCATCGGTGAATCTGTCGAGCACGCCCGCGCCGAACTCGAGGCCACCGTCGCCGAGACCTGCGCCGCAGATCCTTGGCTCGCGGACCACCCGGTGACCGTGACGTGGTGGGGCGGGCAGTTCGCCTCAGGTCGCACGGATCCCTCCCACCCGATCACCGCGATCGTCGGTGAGGAGCACCGCGTCCTGTTCGGTACGCAGCCGACCATCTACGGCGGGCCCTACGGCTCGGACCTGCGTCTGCTCGCCGGCATCGGCGGCATTCCGACCGTGCACTACGGGCCCGGTGTGCCCGAGTCCGCGCACACCCCCGACGAGTACGTCGCCACGCAGCAGGTCGTCGACGCCGCGAATGCGATGGTGCGCATGATCGTGCGCATCTGCGGCTGACGCCCTTCGGGCAGGGCGCAGGCTCCTACCGCATCGGGCCTGTGGATCGCCAGTGTCGATCCACAGGACCGTGCCGGCACGGTGCGGATATGACCGCACCCGCATCCGCCGCGTCCCACTCCCCGTCCGCCCAGCCGGCGGATCCACTGCCCGAGCTTCGGTCCTACCGCCGGCCCCGACTGCGCAGGGAGGTGCCGATCCTGTGGCGGTCGGCCACTGCCGTGCAGATCGGCGACGACATCACCCTGACCTCCGTGACCCGGTCCCACGTGGCTTGGCTCAGCGTCCTCGACGGTCTTGCCTCGCCAGACGAGATCGCCGCTTCGCTGACGATCCCGTCGGAGCACGCCGCCCGGCTCGTGCGCGGCCTCATCGCTGCAGGAGCGCTCGATGACGCATCCCGGGTGCCGGAGAGCGTGCGCTGGGCTGGTCCCGCTGTGCGCGACGACGCCCAGCGGCGCTTCTCCTCTGCTCTTGCCGCCTACCGCGACCTCGACCTCGCACACCGTGTCACGAGTCGACGCGAGCGACTTCGGATCGCTGTGGCCGGAACGGGTCGACTCGCCGAGGAGGTGCTCTCTGCGCTGACCACCGCAGGTCTCACCGCGTCTGCCGACCGTGGCGACGGTGGCGACCGTGGTGACCGTCGTGACCGTGGTGACATCGTGGTGCTCGCCGATGCGGCGCATCCCCACGTGCCTGCCTCCTTCGACGACCCCTGCATGACACGTCCGCACGTACACGTCGGCGCCTTCGGCGAGCGCGCGACGGTGGGCCCACTCGTGGTGCCCGGACGCACCAGCTGCCTGCGGTGCCATCACCTGCATCGACGTGACGCCGACCCGGCGTGGCCGGTGCTCAGCGTGCAGTGGGCGCACTGGGCCGGTGGCTTCCCGGGGCCGCCCGTGGATCCCCTGCTGACCCGACTCGCGGCGGACTGGGTGGCGCTGCTCGTGCGCGCGTGGGTCGACCTGCCCGACGAGCCGGCGGTCTGGGCCGACACGGCCGTGGATCTTCACCTGCCCCTCGGCGCTCCGCAGGTGCGCGCCTGCCCGCCGCATCCGCTGTGCGGGTGCCGGTGGACCAGCCGCTGACCCGCCACCGGAGGACCACCGCGCACCGGAGGACCACCGCCCGTGCGGCATGCGCGCCCTCAGGTGACAATGGCTCCATGCCCGACATCCCGCGCTTCGCACTCACCCGCAGTGTGAAGATCGCCGCCCTGCCCGCCGCCCATGCCGGCCGGGCCGCGTGGGGGCTCGGCAAGAGAATCGGCGGCAAGCCTGCCGAGATGGTCACCGCCGAACTGCAGGCGCGCACGGCCGAGCAGATGTTCAGCGTGCTCGGCGAGCTCAAGGGCGGTGCCATGAAGGTGGGCCAGGCGATGAGCATCTTCGAGGCCGCCATGCCCGAGGAGGTCGCGGCGCCCTACCGCGCGGCACTGACCAAGCTGCAGGAATCCGCCCCGCCGCTCCCGGCGGCATCTATCCACGCCATCCTCGACGAGGAGCTCGGCACCGACTGGCGCTCGCGCTTCGCCGAGTTCGACGACCGCCCTGCGGCTGCGGCGTCGCTGGGGCAGGTGCATCGCGCCGTCTGGCACGACGGCCGCGTCGTGGCCGTCAAGGTCCAGTACCCCGGTGCCGACAAGGCGTTCATCTCCGACCTCAACCAGATGACGCGCATGGGCAAGCTCTTCGCGTCGTGGGTGCCGGGCATGGACATCAAGCCGTTGCTGGAGGAGCTCAAGGCCCGCGCGATCGAGGAGCTCGACTACCTGCGCGAGTCTCGCAACCAGCGCGCCTTCGCGGCAGCCTTCGAGGGCGACCCGGAGTTCGTCGTGCCCCACGTGCTCGCAGCAGCACCGCACGTGATCGTGTCCGAGTGGATCGACGGTCGTTCCCTGTCCGCGATCATCGCCAACGGCACGCGCGAGGAACGCGATCGTGCCGGACTTCTCTACATGAGGTTCCTGCTCGCCGGACCGGCGCGCGCAGGCCTGCTGCACTCGGATCCTCATCCGGGCAACTTCCGCATCACACCGGACGGCCGCTTCTGCGTCCTCGACTTCGGCGCGGTCGCCGAACTTCCCGACGGTCTGCCGCTCGCGATGGGCAGCCTGCTGCGCATCGCCATGAACGGCGATGCAGACCAGGTGGCCGAGGGGCTTCGTGACGAGGGCTTCATCCTGCCCAACGTGAACGTGGATCCGGAGTCAGTGCTGAACTACCTCGATCCATTCGTGGAGCCGGCCAAGGTGGACGAGTTCCACTTCAGCCGCGACTGGATGCGCGGGCAGTTCACCCGCATGAACGACGTGCGCAATCCCGACTTCACCATCGCACTCAAGCTCAATCTGCCGCCGTCGTACGCACTCATCCACCGCGTGTGGCTGGGATGCATCGCCGTGCTGTGCCAGCTCGACGCCACGGTCCCCATGCGGCAGGAGTTGCGGGACTGGGCTCCGGGATTCGTCGAGGTCTGAGCGCAGACCCA
>JBIIJX010000116.1:0-8002 GCA_044233495.1 Candidatus Nanopelagicales bacterium | reverse complement strand
GCCGTAGGCAGCGAGTTTCATCGGGCCGATACCGGGAATCTGCTCCAGAGCCGACTCTGTGCGGGGCAGCTGCTCGGCGATGGCCATCAGGGTGGCGTCAGTGAAGACCACGTACGCCGGAACCGCCTTCTCCCGTGAAGTCGACAGGCGCCATTCGCGCAGTGCGTCGAGGAGGTCCTCGTTGATGTCGACCGGGCAGACACGGCATCGGCCCAGAGTGCGCTCCTCGCCGGTGACGAGAGCCTTGCGGCACACGCGGCATCGCGCCGGTCCCTTGCGGCCGCGCTCGCCGCGCGCACGTCCGGAGCCCGTCGTGATCACTCCCCTGGGCGGCGCCCCGGCAGAGCCCGATCCGTGGAGCGTGCCGACGAGGAAGGGACTGAGTGTGCGGGAAGCCCGCCCGCCGGGCTGCCGCGCTGCCGCCCACGACAGGTGCAGGTGGTCGGCGGCCCGCGTGACGGCGACATACGCGAGGCGTCGCTCCTCCTCCACCTGAGCGGGAGTCTCGGCGTACTGCAGCGGGATCAGGCCGTCGCTGCATCCCACAACCAGGACGACCCGCCACTCGAGGCCCTTGGCCGAGTGGATCGAGGCCAGCGTGACGCCATCGGCCACAGGAGCGTGCTGAGCCTCGGCACGCGCATCGAGCTCCTGGACGAAGGCGGCGAGGGAGTCGCCGAGGCTCGGGGCAAGTTCGTCGGCCAGCGAGGCGACGGCAGCCAGCGACTCCCATCGCTCGCGCACCGCTCCCGTGGTGCGCGGCGCGTCCGGGGTCCAGCCTGCGCTCGAGAGCACCGCGCGCACCTGCTCGCCCAGCGGACCCGTGGTCTCCGCGGCGCGCGCAGCACCACGGATGCGGGTGACGGCCTCTCGCACCTCGGGTCGGTCGAAGAAGCGCTCCGTGCCGCGCAGCACGACGGCGATGCCCGCCTCCGCGAAGGCCTCCTCGAGCTCGGCCGACTGCGCGTTGATGCGGAACAGCACCGCAATGTCACGAGCGGGAATGCCGGCATCGAGATGCTCACGCACGCGACGGACGACGCCGGCAGCCTCCGCCACGTCGTCGTCGTAGGCATCGAGGGTGGGCTGTGCACCGGCACTGCGCTGCGAGCGCAGCATGAGCGAACTGCCGGACGCTGGGGCGCGCCCGATCACCGCGTTCGCCAGATCGACGATCTGCGGCGTGCACCGGTAACAGCGGATCAGGCGCACCTCCGTGGCATCGGGATGCCGCTGTCGGAAGCCCGTGAGGTAGTCGGGCGAGGCTCCGGTGAACGTGTAGATGGTCTGATTCGCGTCCCCGACGACGCAGAGGTCGTCGCGGTCGCCCAGCCACAGCTCGAGCAGTCGCTGCTGCAGGGGGTTGACGTCCTGATATTCGTCGACAGTGAACCAGCGGTATGCGGCATGCACCTCGTCCGCGATATCCGGTCGCTCGTCGAGGGCGCCGGCGGTCGCGAGGAGGATGTCCTCGAAGTCGAGCATGCCCCGCCGTGTCTTCGCCTCCTCGTACGCCTCCTGCACGAGGGCAAGCTGCCCCGCATCGACGCTGAGCGTGCGCCGCACCTGTGCGGCCCGAACACCGATGGCATCGCCGACGAGGAAGTTGACCTTCGCCCACTCGAGATCGCCGGAGAGGTCGCGCACCGTTGCGGTGTCGGTAGGCAGGGAGCATCGGTTGGCCGCCTCCGCGACGAGCCGAGCCTTGGCCGGCAGCAGTTCGGGGAACTCGCCGCCGCTGAGTCGCGGCCAGAAGAACCGCAGTTGCCGCAGCGCGGCGGCATGGAAGGTGCGCACCTGCACGCCGTCGACCCCGAGGGCGCGCAGGCGTGTGCGCATCTCGCCGGCAGCGCGCGTGGTGAATGTGACGGCGAGGGTGCGCCGGGGATCGTGCTGGCCGGTCGCGACCCCGTGTGCGATGCGGTGCGTGATCGCGCGCGTCTTGCCTGTGCCCGCCCCTGCCAGCACCACCACCGGCCCGTGGAGGGCCTCGACGACTGCGCGCTGCTCGTCGTCGAGCTCCGCGAGGGCGTCCTGGGTCATGGCCCGATGCTGTCACGGGCCGGTGACAGCGGGTGATCGGGGCGCATCCCGGTGGGGGCCCTTCCCCGGCTACGCTGCACGCGTGAGCGACCTGATGCCCCTGACCATGTACTCGACGGTGTGGTGCGGCTACTGCCAGCGCCTGAAGGCCCAGATGCAGCGCGAGGGGATCGCCTTCGTCGAGGTCGACATCGAGCACGACGATGCCGCGGCAGCGATGGTCGAGGATGTCAACGGCGGCAACCAGACCGTCCCGACCCTGCAGTTCCCGGACGGCTCGTTCGCGACGAATCCGTCGATCGCGCAGGTCAAGGAGCGGCTCGGCCTGGGCTGAGGAGTGAGCGCAGCGAACCCCGCAGGACCATGCCCGGTAAGCAGCCTCTAGCGACGCGGGCTGATCGGACGCGACCAGTCTCCGGGCAGCTCTGCGCCGTACCACCGCTCGATCAGGCGACGGGCGATGGAGATGTCCGGTGGGAGCCGAACCGTGCCGGCCTCGCACTCGGCCACGAGCTCGGCGCGCGAGAACCAGCGTGCCTGCGCGATCTCTTCGCCATCGACCTCGATCTCGGTGCGCACGGCGCGCGCGTGGTAGCCCAGCATCAGGGAGGCAGGGAACGGCCACGGCTGGCTGCCGAGGTACTCCACGTCGTCGGGATGGTCGCCGATGACGACCCCGCTCTCCTCCTGCACCTCGCGACGCACGGCGGCCTCGGCCGACTCCCCCGGGTCGACGAATCCGGCCAGCGTGGAGAACCACCCCTCTTCCCAGCGGCCCTGCCGCCCCAGCAGCGCACGATCATGCTCATCGCGCACCAGGACGATGACGGCCGGATCCGTACGCGGGAAGTGCTGCGTCTCGCAGGACGGACACCGGCGCGACCATCCGGCCTGCTGCGTGAGCGTCAGTGATCCGCAGCGCGGACAGCGCTGGTGGCCGCCACGCCAGTTGTCGAGCGCGACCGCCGTTACGAGCAGGCCGGCATCGCGATCGTCGAGCCGGGAGCCCACGGTGCGGAGCTCACCCCACACCTGGTGCCCATGGCACTCACGATCGGTCACGTGCTCGGCGAAGTAGGCCACGTCGTCCGGGTCGACCCCGAGGAAGGTGACGTCCTCCGGCGCAGCCTCGGTGTCGGTGACGGAGCGCAGGGCAAGGCGGATGCCGGAGTCGTCGTCCAGCACTGGCGCACCCCCCGCGTTGACGCACAGGAGTCGGGAGGCCGGATCCGCGCGCAGGCCCGCGATCCAGCCATCGTCGCCACGACGCTCCGCCATCCGATCCACTCCGGATCGGGCCAGCATGAGAGTGTCGAGGAGGGGCACGGTCAGCGAGCCTAACGAGGTGCCCGCATCGGCGCGTGCGACGATGACGAATACCACCAGCAACCTTCTCGGGATCCGCGTGTGAACGTCTTCATCAGGCAGCTGACAGGCATCCGCTTCATTGCGGCCGCCTGGGTGCTGCTGTACCACCTGCAGGGTCCCCTCAACCAGCTCGGGCTCCTGCTTGCCGGCGTCGCAGATGTGCTGCGCGTGGGTCGACTCGGGGTCGACCTGTTCTTCGCGCTCTCCGGATTCATCCTCACGCACACCTACCTGACGCGCATGGGTCCCGGGCTACGCGCGCGTAGCACGCTCGACTTCTGGTGGCTGCGACTGGCCCGCATCTACCCCGTGCACCTGGTGATGCTCGTCGTCGCCGGGGTTGCTGTCTTCGCGCAGGCCAAGGTGACCGGCGAGCCGCTCGACCGGGCATGGCTGAACCCCTGGGACTTCATCAAGAACCTGCTGCTCATCCAGGAGTGGGGGCCTGAGCCCCAGCGCGGCTGGAACTTCGTCGCGTGGTCGCTGTCGATGGAGTGGCTGGCCTACCTCATCTTCCCACTCCTCATCCTGCTGCTGTGGGCGCTGCACAAGCGCCTGGCGACCGGCCTGCTCGCGGTCGCGTGGGTCGTCGTGCTCGTTCCTCTCGTCCTGTACGGGCTCTCGACGTCGGACCCGTACTACACCGACAACTGGGGATCCACGATCAGGATCCTCACCGAGTTCACCGCCGGCGCGATCACGTACCTCATCATCGTGAGGCTGCTCCCCGGCGAGACGATGACGGAGCCACCCGGTGCACGCGTGGAGCGCATGGCATCGGTCCTTGCCGTGGTCCTGCCGCTGCTGGTGATCGCAGGAGCGATCTTCCTCGGCAACTGGGGACCCGCGCAGGCCGGCGAGATGGTCCTCGACGGGGATGTCGAGCCGCTGCCGCCGTACTACCACCTGCTGCTCGTGCCCCTGCTCGTGGCGTGGATCGGTGCCCTGGCGCTGTCCCGCCGTGGACTCTCGCGCTTCCTGTCGACGAGGACCCTCGTGCTGGGCGGCTTCATCTCCTACTCGCTGTACATGACGCACCTGGTGTGGTTCGGACTGTGGCGGGCGGGCATGAACGCGCTCGGCATCGACGGCGGCGCCCTGTACGCCCTCGGGGTGGTCGGCCTGGTCGGTGGGGCACTGGTCATCGCCTGGCTCATGTGGCGCCTCGTCGAGGAGCCGGCGCGCGAGTGGATGCGCGGCCTGGCCGGTGCCCGGCGGAAGCCCACCGAGGAGGCGGGCGAGGACATCGCGGAGGCCGAGCACGCGGGCGACAGCGCAACACCGATCGACGTGCCCGCCCCGGCCGCGGACGCACGTCCGGACGAAGGTCGGCACGGGCCCAGCAGCTAGGCGTGCAACCAGGGCTGCAGTTAGGCCTGCAGCATCGCCACGAGGTCGTCGGTGTCCGGCCGGATGACCTCGCCGGTCGGCACCATGACGAATGCAGCCGACACCTGCGCGATGTCGATGCCCGCCACCTGCGCCCAGGCGAGCCGATAGAGGGCCAACTGCAGTGGGTCGACGCCCGCGGCCGAGCCCGTCTTCCAGTCGATCACCTCGGCGACCGCACCCGGGACGTCGTAGGCAGCGAAGACGGCATCGATCCGGCCGTTGACCACTCGCCCGCCGAGGACGAGTGAGAACGGTGCCTCGACGGCCAGCGGATCGCGGGTCGCGTAGGGGGTGCGCTCGAAGGCGGCCTTCAACTCGGCCAGGGCCTCCTCGCTGACGATGTGCTCGTCGGCCGCACCCGGGAGGTCGTCGGGATCGAGGAGGGACTGCTGGCCGTACCGGGCCTCGACCCAGGCGTGGAAGGCCGTGCCGCGGCGCGCGGCCCGACTCGGCGGCCGGGGCATGGGCCGTGCGATGTCGATGGCCGCCTGCGCAGGATCGGCGTAGGCGCGCAGCAGGGTGCTCACCGACACCGACGAAGGCAGCGGAACGACGTGGTCGTCCGTGCGGCGCCGGCGCTCCTCCTCGAGCAGACGGGAGATCTGTTCGTCCCACGCCGCGATGACCGCGGCCGAGTCGTCGGCGCCGGGGCGGGAGTCCGCATCCGCGTGCGATGACGCCACGTCCAGAGCGGTCTGGATCGGCGGGGCGGCCAGGACGCGCTCGGCGACCGCACGCCGACGTGCATCGGCGTCGGCATCGGCCTCTGCGGGCCACGGGCGCGGCTCGGACGCGCTGCCGAGCTGCGGGTTCTCGGCGTCGTCATCCGGCGCAGGCGCCCAGTGGGCGACGGTGCCGAGCCCGTCGACACAGGCCTCGTGGACAGCGGTCAGGAAACGCGACGGACCCCGCAGCGTGCGCTGATGCGGACCCCACCAGTGGCCGGAGACCGCGAGGCCGGCCTCGGCGCGGGTGAACGCCACGTAGGCGAGCCGGTCGTTCTCCAGCTCAGTGACATCGCGGAGCTCGTCGAGGTAGGCGTCATGGTGCTTGGCCCGCGGTGGCTCGTCCGGCAGCGGGAATCCGGCGAGCGCCGGTGTGGCATCCGGTCGAAGGGGCCACGGAACGACCATCGGGCTCGTCGTCCACTGCGAGCGGCCCTGGCCGCCCGGGAACGCCTTGTCCGACACGAACGGCACGAAGACGTACGGGTACTCCAGCCCTTTCGCCTTGTGCACGGTGATCAGCGCGACGGCGTCGGCGTTCGGCGGTGCCTCGAACTCCAGGTCGACGTCGAACCGCTCCGCATCGCGCAGGCGCGACAGGAATGCGCCCAGCGTGATGCCGCCGTCGACGTCGGCGAAGGACGCAGCGAGGTCGACGAACGTGTGGAGTGCATGCACGGCACGTGACCCGTCGGAGGCCGACGCCACGGCGGCCTCGACCTCCAGGCCGGTGGTGCGCATGACCCGCCAGAGGAGGTCGGCGAGCGGCTCCCCCGCATGGCGGCGCAGTCGGGCGATCTCCGCCGCCAGGTCGGCGAAGCGTTCCCACGCTTCCGGCGAGTAGTCCGCCGGGTCGCCGGGATCCTCCAGGGCCTCGGTCAGCGACACCGTCTCGGTGGGGTCGGTACCGGCGACCGCCTCGTCGAGCGCCGCAGCGAGATCCTCGTGGTGGCCCCGTCGCCGCCCTCCGGCGAGGACGGCCGCGCGTTCACCGAGCGCGGCGAGGTCGCGGGCCCCGATCCGCCAGCGCGGACCGGCCGCGATGCGCACCAGGGACGGATTCGCGCACGGATCGTGGAGCACCTCGAGCATGGCCCGCAGCTCGATGACCGCGGGCTGCGCGAGCAGCGCTGCCGCACCGACGAGCTGGGTCGGGACCCCACGCCTGCGCAGCGCGTCGTCGACCGCGACGAGATCCCTGGACGTCGCCGCCAGCACTGCGATGCCGAACCACGGCACCCGCCCACCACCGTGCGTGGCGACGATCTCGCCCACCAGCCAGTCGAGCTCCTGCGCGTACGTGTCGAACAGCGCGCACGACACCACGCCCGCTCCCTTGCCGTTGTCTCCGGCCCGGAGGGGTCGCACGCCGGAGTGCACGGACCGCAGCCGCTCCGACGTGCGGTTGGCCACCTCGAGGATCGTCGGACCCGACCTCCGGTTCATCGACAGGGCATGCCGATCGGCCGGGCCCTGCTGCGATGGGAAGTGCTGCGGGAAGCTCTCGATGTTGTCGACGCTCGCACCGCGCCAGCCGTAGATGGCCTGGCATGGGTCGCCGACGGCGAGCACGGGGTGGCCGTCGCCGAAGACCCGCTGCAGCAGCTGGCGCTGGGCGATGGAGGTGTCCTGGTACTCGTCGAGCAGGACGGCAGCGTGGCGCTCGCGCACGCTCGCCACCACCTCGGGGAAGCGCGTGACGATGTCGCCTGCGAGCCGGATCTGGTCGGCGAAGTCGATGACGCCACGGACCGCCTTCTCCGCACGCCACTCCTCGACGAGGTCGGCCAGCATCGCACGCGCCCCGGCCGTCTCGAGCATCGTGCGGCCGATGACCTGCAGGCCGGTCTCGGCCTCGTGCGCACGCAGTCGCTCGATCAGGGCATCGTCGAACTCGCGCAGGGCACCGGGGGTGATGCCGAGCTCGGTGAGCTCGTCGTCGAGCCGCAGCAGGTGCGACGTGACCACCACGGGCTTGCGTCCGAGGTCACCCAGGGGCGCGGTCGACCGGCAGACGAAGCGATAGGCCAGGTGGCGTCTGGCCTCGTCGGTGAGCACGAGCGCATCGGGCTCTCGGCCGATGCGGATGCCGTGCTCGGCGAGGATCCGGGCCGCGAAGGCGTGGTAGGTCTGCACGATCGGCTCACCGGGTGAGTCGAGGCCGGATTCGACCGAGGTGTCGTGAACCGGCGCTACGAGCAGTCCGGCGGTCTCCAGCCGCTGAACCGAGCGGCGCATCGACGACAGCAGCTGGGCTGCGGCCTTCGTCGTGAACGTCAGGCCGAGCACCTGGTCCGGCCGCACGAGACCGGAGCCGGCCAGCCATGCCACTCGGGCCGACATCGACGTCGTCTTGCCCGATCCGGCACCGGCGACGATGACGGCCGGGCGCATCGGACTGCTGACGACCTCCCACTGCTCGTCGGTCAGGGTGAGATCGAGGGCCGAGTCGAGGGCCGCGCGGTCGAGGGCAC
>JBIIJX010000250.1:0-3363 GCA_044233495.1 Candidatus Nanopelagicales bacterium | reverse complement strand
TAGCCGGAGATCGAGACGGAGTAGAAGTTGCGCACGTTGTGGTCGATGAAGTACTGCTGCACATCGCCCATGCAGCGCAGAGCGAACTCCGTGGAGAAGATGCAGGTGTTCTGGCCCTGATCCTCCTTGAGGATGTCGGCCTGGACCGTGCCACGGACGTTGGCCAGCACCCAGGCGCGGATGTCGGCGGCCTCCTCGGCCGTAGGCTCGCGACCCTCCTGCTCGCGGAAGGCGTCGAGCCTCTGGTCGATCGCCGTGTTCATGAACATGGCCAGAATCGCCGGCGCCGGGCCGTTGATGGTCATCGAGACCGAAGTGGTCGGATCGCACAGGTCGAAGCCCGCATACAGGGCCTTCATGTCGTCCAGGGTTGCGATCGAGACGCCGGACGTGCCCACCTTGCCGTAGATGTCAGGCTGCGTGTGCGGATCGCGGCCGTACAGAGTGACGGAGTCAAAGGCCGTGGACAGCCGCGTCGCTGGCTGTCCGGCAGCGAGCAGGTGGAAGCGCCGATTGGTGCGGAACGGGTCGCCCTCGCCGGCGAACATCCGGGCGGGTGCCTCGCCCTCGCGCTTGAACGGGAACACCCCTGCGGTGTAGGGGAAGCGGCCCGGGAGGTTCTCCTCCCGCAGGTAGCGCACGAGGTCGCCCGCATCCTCGGTGCGTGGCAGCGCGACGCGCGGCAGGCGCGACCCGGAGAGCGTTGTGCGCCACAGCTGAGTGCGCAGCTCGTTGTCGCGGATCCGGACGACGAGTTCGTCCGCGGCATACTCCTCGCGCACGCGGGGCCACTCATCGAGCAGGGCGGCGACGCTGGGATCGAGGGCGGCCTCCTGCGCGGCCAGCAGCACCTCGACGTCGCTGGCGTTCGCTCCCTCGGCGGCGAGCATCGCGGCAGCCGTGCGCAGGTGCTGAGCGCGACGAGCGATGGAGGCCTGCTCACCAGTGTGCCTGTGGTAAGTGCGTACGGCGTCGGCGATGTCTGAGAGGTACCGACTGCGTGCGGGGGGCACGACTGTGGTGAGCCCCGTGGGCTGACGGGTGTCTACCGGCTCGATCAGCCCGGACGTCACCTCCAAGCCTTTGTCGGCCAGCAGGCCGCGCAGTTCGAGGTAGAGGGCCGTCACGCCGTCGTCGGCGAACCTGGCGGCAGAGGTGCCGTAGACAGGCATGTCCTCCCAGGAGGACCCGAATGCCTCGCGGTTGCGCATGAGCTGACGTGCGACGTCGCGACGGGCATCCTCAGCCCCACGGCGCTCGAACTTGTTGATCGCGACGACGTCGGCGAAGTCGAGCATGTCGATCTTCTCCAGTTGTGACGCAGCACCGAACTCAGGCGTCATCACATACAGCGAGACGTCGCAGAACGGCACGATCCCGGCGTCGCCCTGGCCGATGCCCGGCGTCTCGACGATGACGAGATCGTGAGTCGCCTTGCAGGCGGCGATCACATCGGCCAGATGATCCGGGATCTCCGAGCCGGCACGTCGGGTGGCCAGGGAGCGGAAGTACACACCCCCGAGATCGACGGCATTCATGCGGATTCGGTCGCCGAGCAGGGCGCCGCCGCCCTTGCGTCGTGTGGGATCCACGGCGATCACCGCGATGCTCAGCTTGCCCTCCTGATCGGCACGGAACCTTCGGAGGAGTTCGTCGGTGAGAGACGACTTGCCGGAGCCCCCTGTGCCGGTGATGCCGAGCACGGGCGTGCCACTGCTGGCTGCGGCCGCGAGGAGCCGATCGCGGAGGACATCGGGGGCCCGGCCGTCCTCGAGGAGGGTGATGGCGCGCGCCAGCGCGGCGTCGTCCCCTGCGAGCACGGCGTCCGCGCTCGGTGCGTCGTCGAGCCGGACATCGCACTCGTCGACCATCGAGGCGATCATCCCGACGAGGCCAAGGCGCTGGCCGTCCTCGGGCGAGAAGATGCGCACTCCGCGCTGGGCGAGCAGCTCGATCTCCGCGGGCACGATGACCCCGCCGCCACCCCCGTAGATGCGGATGTGGCCCGCGCCGCGAGCGTCGAGCATCTCGCGCAGGTAGCTGAAGTACTCGACATGGCCGCCCTGGTAGGACGAGACGGCGATGCCCTGGACGTCCTCCTGCAGCGCGGCCCGGACCACCTGCTCGACGCTGCGGTCGTGGCCGAGGTGGATGACCTCGCAGCCCTGGGCCTGCAGGATCCGCCGCATGATGTTGATCGAGGCGTCGTGGCCGTCGAACAGGCTCGCCGCGGTGACGAAGCGGACGGGGTGTCGAGGGGACGATCCCTGGCTCACGGTTGCTCCTCGCCGCTCCACGGACGCGCGACGTCCTCTGTCGATTGGAAGACTGATATTAGGATATCAATGTTTTGGCTGCATGGGGAGTCCGGTTCAGCCCATTCGCGAGGTTTCCGGCCGCAGCTTCAGTGGATCAGTGCCCGGGCCAGCTGGGCCGCTGTCGTGCGGAAGTGCGCCGGGCCCAGGGTCCGGTAGCTGGGGTCGAGCTCGAGCCTGCTGCGGGAGACGATCTCCAGCAGGGTGATCAGCCCCAGACCGGCGATGGCCACCCGGATGCGGTCCTGCTCGGGTGACACCTCGCGGAACATCCGCGATGCCCGCCGCGCGAGGTCGTTGCGCGTGCGGCGGCGAACGGCCTCGCACGAGCTCGTGGCGCCGACGGAGGTCACGAAGTAGACGCGCGCCGGACGGTCGTTCTCCTCGACCCAGCTGAGGACGGCGTCGACGCAGGCAGCGAGGTCATCGGGGGAGCGGACCTCCGCGATGGCCTCCTGCACCACTGCCGTCCAGCGGTCGGCGAAGGAGCCGACGATCTCGTCGAGGATCTCGTCCTTGCTGGCGAAGTGGTAGTAGAAGGCGGCCGGGGTCATGCCGCATTGCGCTGCAATGTCCGACACCGCGATCTCGTCCGGAGGCTGTGCGGCGAGGAGGTCGACCGCGGCATCGAGGATCTCGTGGCGACGCGACGGCCGGTTGGCCGGACGGGTCGCGCGGGTCTTTGGCATGATCATGCGATCCTCCCACAGGGGCAGGATGCGTGCGGGGGATCGCAGGGTGTCCGAACCCTGACGAGGAGCCCGGTCGGCACGAGGAGACGAGGCGGCGTGACGGACACCCCCGACGAGGCAGGCTCGCCAGGTCGACCTGCCCACCGGCCGTCGCGTCGGACCGAGATCGTCATGGCCGCCACGCACGTCTTCTCCCGCCTGACGTATGCCGAGGCGACGGTCGAGGACATCGCCCACGAGTGCGGAGTCGCTCCAACCGCCGTCTACTACCACTTCGGTGGCAAGGAGGAGCTCTTCGACCAGGCGTTCGAGTCCTGCCTGCAGGGGTTCTCGGCCATGGTCGACTCCGTGCGTGC